>JANTGQ010000141.1 GCA_024762845.1 Nitratifractor sp.
TTGTTACAGCCAACTTAACCTTGGTAAACGAAGAGTACTCCAGAGCCTTAGCTATCGCATTCCCAAACTTACCATACCCAAATACTACAACCTCTACCGACTCCATATATTCCTCTTTAAGTTGTGTGTTAGTTTGAAGTGTTCAATATATCTACTATGGCTTGTTACTATCACAATATCTCCAGCCTTCAAGATGTAGTCATCAGGAGGATTAAAAATAAACTCACCCTCCAATCCTCTTTGTATTCCTAAAACAACAATTCTGTAGAGATTAAACTTTGCCTCTTCTAGCGGCAGATTAACTATAGCGGAGTCCTTATCGATATAGAGCTCATCCAAAGATGCAATCTCTTTAAAATTTAACAGAGCATTAATAGCCTTATACATTACCGGCTTCACAACCGAAGCCTCCATCATAAAGGCAGCCAAATCATTGGGTAAGAGCACCCTGTCTGCCCCGGCACGGATATACTTTTCTCTCATCTCTTTTCTACTTGCACGGGCTACTACAAAAATATCTTTAGAGATACTTTTTGCATTAATCGAGATATAGATATTTTCGACATCACTTCCTGTTAATGCCAATACAATAATATTTGAACCAGATGTATAGAATCGTTTTAAAACATCATACCGTGCCGGGTCATCTAAAATTGCACTATAGCCGTCATCTATTGCATTTTTTACATTCTTTTCACTGTTGTCGAGTATTAGAAACTCTTTACCCTCTTGTGCCAAACTTGCCGCAAGTACTTTAGTAAGTTGACCATACCCACATACTATATAGTAGTCATCATGAGCTAAAAGATGGTTTGCCATACTCTCCTCTTTTATAGTGTGCAACTTCTCCATAAAAGCTGTTACTATTACAGATGTTCCAAAAGAGACGATAGTCAAGCCCAAAAGAACAATAATAAAAGAGATTACCTTACCACCTGTACTCAGAGGTGTAATATCACCATACCCAACTGTAGTAATTGTAATATAGGACCAATAGAGTGCATCTAGAAGTGAATTAATCTTACTGTTTATGCTCTCTTCTGTTATATAAATTGCAATCGCACCGACAAATACAACAAATAAAAAGAGCACAAAGAGCATTAAAAGCTCAAAACGTCTATTATAAATTACCTCTAAAAACTGATGCAGGCTGTGAACGTGTTTCAAAATTTTTAAGAAACGAAAGAGCACAAAAATCCTAAGCATTCGAAGCGGTCTATACATTGGCAAAATTGCCAATAGATCTATAATTGCGGTTATGGTGAACATATAACGCAGGTTCTTACCCAAAGCACTCAAAAAAACTTTGCCGTAATTCCCCTGACGCTTAAGAAACTTTACCTCATTATGCTCCTTTAAGATATCAAAACGAATATCCCTTGCTAGCCATAAATTAATCAGGTACTCCACTGCGAAAACAGCAGATGTAAAATAGACAGCATAAAACTCGAGCCAGTAAGGTATTGGGTATTTTACCTCATAAACAAATAGTGCCACAGAGCTGACAATAAAGAAGATAAGAGTATAGTCAATCACTCTTTTGTTGAAATTTTGAGGATTAGTAAAGAGGTCTCTGACACTCTCTTTAAAGTTGTTATACCCTTTAGAGTGTGCCAAGAAGAGAAAAAATTTAACCCACAAAGGTATTTTCACTTTTGATTCTCCTCTATATAAATCTTATTTACAGCGAGCCTTTTAAAATCAGTAAAGAGCAAAGCAGTAGAATTTAGGTTCAACTCTCATAAATATATAGTGTGCTAGCCTAATCTCTCTTTAAGTAACTCATTAACTTTTTGTGGATTCGCGGAGCCTTTACTCACCTTCATTACCTGCCCTACAAAGAAACCAAAGAGTTTCTCTTTTCCACCTTTATACTCGGCAACTTTATCTTCGTTACTACTAATAATTGTATCGATAATTTCTAAAATAGCGCCATCATCACTTACTTGCTTAAGGTTAAGCTCTTCGATTGCAACATCTACTTCGCTATCGTTTTCAAAAAGGTGATCAAGTAGCTCTTTTGCACCTTTTCCTGATATTGTTCCATCCTCGATACGGGTAATCAACTGCCCAAGTTTTGCTGCAGCTACCGGTGAGCTTGTAATATCCAAACTCTCTTTTTTTAATCTACCAAGCAGCTCAGAAGTTAGCCATGTAAGCGCGTTTTTAGGCTGAACATCTTGTGCTAAAATCTCTTCGAAATAGTGTGCCAACTCTTTCTCGGCAGTCAAAATAAGAGCATCTACTTTTTTTAGACCAAGCTTATCAATATAACGTTGTACCTTCTGTGCTGGAAGTTCTGGTATACACTTTGCCTCTGCAACCATCTCTTCAGTTACAATTAGTGGTCGAATATCGGGGTCTGGGAAGTAGCGATAGTCTGCACTATCCTCTTTGCCTCGCATCGACTTCGTCTCGCCTTTGTCTACATCAAAAAGGCGTGTCTCTTGCCAAACTTCATCTTCGTAGACTCCATCTTCGTACGCCTCTATCTGTCTCTCTACTTCATACTCGATAGCCTGTTTTACAAACTTAAAAGAGTTAATATTTTTAATTTCAACTCTTGTGCCAAACTCCTCTTGACCTTTTGGACGTATAGAGACATTCACATCACACCTAAAAGAGCCCTCTTGCATATTCGCATCACTGATATCTAAATATCGAACTAAAGAGTGCAGTTTTTTCAGGTAATCTACTGCTTCGTCCGCACTTCTCATATCGGGACCTGAGACAATCTCTAAAAGCGGTGTTCCAGCTCTGTTTAAATCTACTTTCGAAATTGCGCCAGCATGTATGCTTTTACCTGCATCCGCTTCAAGGTGTGCCTGAGTAATAGATACTCGCTTCCAACTACCATCTGCTCCATCAATAAAAAGCTCACCATTTTTAACAATTGCGTTATAAAATTGGGTAATCTGGTACGCACTAGGACTATCTGGATAAAAGTAACTTTTACGGTCAAAGTAAGATGTATGATTAACATCTGCATTAATAGCGTAGCCTAAGCGCATCGCTTTTACTACCGCCTCTTTGTTTACTACCGGCAATGCTCCCGGAAGTGCCAGACAAGTCGGGCAAGTGTTGCTGTTTTGTCGCTCTGCAAAACTTGTTGCACAGGAGCAAAAGAGCTTTGTTTTGGTATTTAATTGGACATGAACCTCTAAACCTATTACAGTTTCAAACATATATATTCCTTAAATTCTAGGCATTTTAAGCAGACCCATGCAACCCTTGCAAGGCGCCTATAATCGGCTAATTATACCCATTTGGTGATTAAATTCGGATTATGAACTAAAGGGAACCTATTATTAGAGGTTCCCTAAATTTACTTATGAGTGCTAAAATAACGAATCGAGGCAAAGCCAAATGCGCCCGTTGCAGATATAGCATTGAGCTGTTGCGAACTTATAATACCACCAAGTGCAATAACTTTAATGCTGCAACTCTCTACAAGCTCTTTTAACGCATCTACACCTTTAGGTTCTCCCTTGTTTGGTGTAGCAAATATCGGACTAAAAGTTACTGCATCTGCACCCTCGTTTTGCGCAGAAAGTGCCTCTTTTAAAGTGTGTGTACTCATAATTGTAAAGAGCCCCAATGCTTTGGCTTTTTTAATTTCATTAAGCTGCATAGAGTTTAAATGCACACCCCAAACCCCTTGCTTTGCTGCAAGCTTATAATCCTGGTGTAAAAGCAGTTTAAAATCGCTATTTCGGCTTGCATCTAAAAAATCTATGGCATCTTTCTCGTAATTTTGAGAACCTTTGTTACGATAGAGAACCCAATCTGCTTTCTGTAAACTCAAAAGATAAGAAGCGGCATTCTCTTTTAAATATTGGGGGTCTGTTATAGCATAGGCTATCATACAGATTAACTCTCTTTACTCTCTCGTATTTGGTGTTCATAAATTTTAAAGAGTGTATAGATTGCTTCAAGCAAAAGAACAAAAAAGAGTCCTACACTTGCATGTACAAAAGCATTAAGTAGTTTAATAAAGAAATTTGCAGATACCGAAACAAATCCACTGTAGAGTCCATAGAACACAACAGCCCACGCTGTGCCTAGTAAAATATTAATAAGTATATTTAAATATTTTGGGCCAAGATGCATTATATTGTAGCGGCTGCTGCCATATCTTCTACAGGTTGCTCTTTTTCGTGCTCTTCATCCATTAAAACAGCACCTGCAAGATAAACATATGTCAAAATCATAAAGATAAATGTTTGAAGAACAGCCATAAATGAAAGCATTGCAAATGGAACCAAAGGTATAATCCATGGAGTCAACATTAAAAGTACCCACAAGAAGAGGTCATCCCCTTTAATGTTACCAAAAAGTCGGAAAGAGAGAGAGATAATTCTTGAAA
>JANTGQ010000142.1 GCA_024762845.1 Nitratifractor sp.
ACGCCTTTACTCATTGCTCTCTCCTAACTTACTTAACTTCGTCATATGCTCTAGAAATTGCTGCCATGTTTGCATCAATAATCTTTTGCGGGAATTTAGATAAAACTTTTTTCATATTATCCAAGAAAAAGTCTAACTCATATAGTCCAGAAACTTTCATAAATGCACCAAGAATTGGTGTATTTGGTATAGCTCTTCCAATTGTCTCTAACGATATTTTCATACAGTCAACAACAAAGACTCTATCGCTCTTATCCTGAAGTGCAGGAATCTCTGCGACAAGATCCTCTTTGCTTAAGTGTGTTGTAATTATATATTTAGTTGTCGGTTTGTCATTTTTTGTAATATCATCACTAAATGCTAAAGCCGGGTCAATTACAAACACGAAATCAGGATACATTTTTGTCTCATGGTTTGTTATAGGTTTATCATCTATTCTATTATATGCATTCATAGCTGCGCCTCTTTTTGCAGAGCCATAGAGTGCATACGCCTGAACCTCTTTACCAGTTGTGGCTACAACACTACCGAGTCCTTTTGCACCCGTTACAGCACCTTGACCTGCACGAGAGTGCCATCTAATCTCTACCATTTTCACTCCTGTTGATTTTAAGTTAAATTTATTTTAATACAATGAACTTAAATAAAGCCCTGCTACTAAATTTTATTGGCTAAAATATCTTTTACTGCTTCAAAAATACAACACTTTACTACTTTACTACACACTTTTAATTCATCTAACGAGCTATATTTAAACTCTACTGCAACCCCTTTTACCCCCGCATTTAGTGCAGCCTGCACATCCATACAGGTATCTCCTATCATATATACACTGTTTCTTTTCGTGACACCCATCACTTCTAATGCTCTCACTACTGGTTCAGCATCTGGTTTATGCTTTTTTACATCTTCGCTACCAACTAAAACCTCGAAATAGTGCATTACCCCAAAGTACTCCAGTAACTCTATCGCAAACTTCCCCGTTTTTGTTGTTACAACACCCAGCCGTGCTCCGCTTTTATGTGCCAACTCTATAGCCTCTTTTGCACCTGGCAAAAGTTCTGTTTTTAGAGTGTGTACCTGTGGGTAGTTCTTTTTATACTCTACCACATACTCTTGGGCATCTGCGCTATCTACCCCCAAATTAACAAACATATCAAAGAGTGGGTGTCCAATTTGTGGTAGTATACTCTTAGACTCTGGAGCTTCTACACCAAAATGTCTATATGTCCTTAAAAAACTCTCTACAATCGCTTCGGTAGAGTCTATTACAGTACCATCTAAGTCAAACAGTAATACCTTTTGCATTTAATCACCTTTTTTATAATTTTTCTAACAGTAGATCTTTCGCCCTGCCCAAGATGACAGAGTGCCCATGATTTTTCCAGCTCTAATTCCCAATTTGCCAATGTATAAAGTTATGCTGCAATCCAATGACACTAGGCTCTACCCCTTTAATTTTACTATTGACTGCAGTAATCGAGTTAGGGATATAGAGAAAGATATAGGGATTATCTTTTACAATAATTTTGAATATCTTTTGGTAAATTTTAGCAAACTTTTTAGGGTCAATCTCGGACTCAGCTTGAATAATCAAACTATCAACCTCTTTATTATGGTAGCCAACAAAATTAAAGCCACCCTTTTTGTCACCATCACTATGCCAAATAGAGTAAGCATCTGGTATTAAACCAAGCCCCCACCCTAATACCACAGCATCAAAATTATGTGGCATCACTACGGTATTTAAAAAAGCCTGCCACTCCATTACACGCAACCTTACCTCTACCCCAGCCCGCAAAAGCTGCTGCTGAATAATCTCTACAGCATTTACGCGTATTGGATTATCTGCATTGGTTGTAATGGTAAAATGCAAAGGATGCTCTTTGGTATAGCCAAGCTCACCTAGCAACTCAATTGAACGTTTTAAGTTATACTCTTTTGCCTTAAAATCTTTTGGATAGACAGAGGTTCCCGGCATAAAGGGTCCAAAACAGGGTTTACCATGTGAAAAGAAGAGAATGTCTATCAACTCCTGTTTATCGATAGCTAAGTTTATAGCCTCACGCACTTTCGGGTTATTAAAAGGGGCTTTACGCAAATTAAACCCTAAATAGGTATAACTGTTTGCTGCTCTCTCATATATAGTAAAGCTCTTCTTAAAACTACTATTTAACTGTCTGTTAACCTGTAGGGGTGTCAAACCACCAATATCAAGTTTTTTTGCCTTGAGCATTAAAAAGTTTGTAGAACTATCACCTACATAGTGAAAAATCTGCTTTTTAATTTTTGGCTCTCCCATATAGTAACTCTTGTTTGCTACAAGTTCTATCTTTTTATTTACTTCAAAAGCTTTTCTCATTTTATAAGGTCCTGTACCTATAGCAAATTTATTCAGTTTACTCTGCATTGGATTCTTCTCATTCTCCCATAGATGTTTAGGCAGGATTCCCATCATCCAAACCGAAAGTGCTTTAAAGTAGGGTTTTTTATATATAACTTTTATCTTATTCTCACCCATTAATTCAACACGTTCAACCTCTTTAAATTCACTGGCGTATGGAGTAGTGAGTTTTTTTGACTGCAACAACTTATAGGTAAAAAGCACATCTTCTGCGCTAAATTTAACCCCATCGTGCCAAAGTACATTATCTCGCAAGCTAAAGATTAAAGTTCTATTATTCTCAAACCTCCAACTCTTCGCCAAATCTCCTACTATATTTGCATCTTTATCAAACTTGACAAGTCCGTTAAATATCCAGTCGCTTATTTCACTACTTGCACTATCTGTTGCCAAGAGTGGATTAATACGATTTGGCGAAGAGGATATCGAGGTATGAAACTCAGATGCAAAAAGAGTAGATATAGTAAGAATAGAGATAAAAAGAGTTTTTAACATTTGGTCTCCATAAAAATTTTAGCAACATTTTATCAAAAAAGTAGCAAAAAGTAGCAACACTATGGCATATATCAAAAGATAAGCTTTTATTAATTATCATACTAATATTAATTTAATAAAACTTATAATACAATCTAAATGTAACGAGATTTTATATAAAGGAAAGGCATGGCTAGATTAATAGTAATGGGTGGTGGTGTTTCAGGACATACTACTGCTACATTTGCAAAAAAATGGTTAGGTAACGACCACGAAGTAGTTGTAGTAACACCAAATGCAAACTGGAACTGGATTCCATCAAATATTTGGGTTGGTGTTGGACAGATGAAAAAAGAGGATGTTGTATTCCCATTGGCACCTGTATATGCAAAAGCCGGAATCGACTATAGACAAGCAAAAGCTCTCTCTATTCATCCAGATGGTAAAGAGGGTAGCGATAAAGCATATATCACTATCGAGTATACCGGTCAAGGTAAAGAGGGACAGACAGAAGAGGTAGAGTATGACTATTTGGTTAACGCTACAGGACCAAAACTAAACTTCGATGCAACTCCAGGTTTGGGTGACGGCAATGGTCAACTTGGTGCACATACAGTTTCTGTTTGTACTGCGGATCACGCAACTCATGCAAACAGTGAGCTTAAGAATATTTTCGAAAAAGCAAAAACTGAAAAGCAAAAAATATTAGTTGGTACAGGACACGGTATGTGTACATGCCAAGGTGCAGCATTCGAATATATCTTTAACATTGAACATGAAGCAAGAAAAGCTGGTGTTAGAGATAATATAGATATTAAATGGATCTCTAATGAATCATTCTTAGGTGACTTTGGTATGGGTGGATTGCATATGAAAGTTGGTGGATACGTAGTAAGCTCAAAACTATTTGCAGAGTCACTATTTGCAGAGAGAAATGTTCCATGGTTAATTGGTGCACACGTTAATAAAGTTGAAGAGGGTAAAGTACACTATGAACAGCTAGATGGTACTACTGGCGAAGAGGAGTTTGACTTTGCAATGTTGATTCCTCCATTTAGTGGTGTAGGTATTAAAGCCTATGCAAAAGATGGTAGCGATATGACAGATAAAATCTTTGCACCAAACGGATTTATGAAGGTTGATGCAGAGTATGCAGCAAAACCATACGAAGAGTGGAAAGCAAGTGACTGGCCAAGAACATATCAAAACCCAGACTATAGTAATATGTTTGCAGCAGGTATTGCATTTGCACCACCACATATAATATCTAAACCAATGAAATCCGTAAATGGTACACCAATTAACCCAACACCACCAAGAACTGGTATGCCAAGTGGTATTATTGGTAAAGCAGTAGCACACTCTATTTGCGATTTAATTAAAAATGGCGAGAGTGCACACCTACACGAAGCTTCTATGGCAGAGATGGGTGCAGCATGTGTTGCAAGTGCCGGTAAAGGTGCATTCAGTGGTA
>JANTGQ010000143.1 GCA_024762845.1 Nitratifractor sp.
CAGAGCGCGAATCTTTTCGCTATTGAGGCGAATATCGTAATATTTGTCTGAATCTCCAAAAATTGTAACCTCTGAGATATTTTTGAGTGCGCTTATCTTATCTTTTAGTGCATCTGCTGCGGCAATTAACTCGCTGTGGCTTGCTTTGTCGGAGGAGACAGCAATACGCATAAGGTCTCTTTTTATATCGACTACTTTTACTGTTGGCTCATCCATATCTTTTGGCAGATACTGTTTGACAAGGGTGATTGCATCTTTCACTTTATCTGCACGGTTGTATTTGTTTACACCCTTTGCAAGTTCTAAGATAATGTTAAATTTGCCTGCAGAGATAACTGTAGTTATTTTGTCAACACCATCTATATTTTTGAGTTCACTCTCTATCTCTTTTACTGCCATCTTATCAAGCATATCGATAGAAGCGCCACTGTAATGCCCATTGACAGCAATCATGTCAAGATCGAAAGAGGGAAATATCTCTTTTGGTGTTTTAGTATAGAGCGAAACACCGGTTAGAAAAACCAGTATAAAAAGAAAGTAGTTGAGTCGACTGTTGTTTACAAAAAATCGTAATATATTCTCTAGCATATTCTATCCATTCAGGGTTTTAGAGGTATTGTATCGAATATTATCCCTAATTTTGCATTAGAAATCACAGAAGCTACATCAAGTCATTGCACTATGGGCATTCACATGACCGTAGGGAATCCAAACCTGTAAAAAAACTATCGATTAAGCTACGGGTTAAACTCAAGTTTTTTGCAAACACCTATAGCACAAGCACTTGATGCATTTCTTGCGATTCTAATGCGAAATCTGGGATTATCCCTGAAATACTGATAAGCTATAAAAAATTTAGTAGAGCTCGATATGCAGTTTAGGTATATGTCGAAAATTATAGTGTAATAGCTGTATAATTCCAGATTTCGCATTAGAGATTGCAGAACTCTACACAAATCATTGCACTGTAAGCACTTACGGAGAAACTATCGATGCGCCTACGGGTGCATCTCAAGTTTTCCACAAATACCTAGAGCACAAGAGTTTGGTAGATTTCAAGCAATTCTAATGCGAAATCTGGGATAATAGCAATCCTTTTTGTGTCCTCATCGCTTAACTGGATAAAGCATCGCCCTCCTAAGGCGCAGCTCGAGGTTCGAGTCCTCGTGGGGATACCAGTCCTTCTTATTACTTAGAGTCTAACACTCTCTTAAGGACACCTCTAATAACCTTAGATACTCATAACATCACTAGTTTTTGCCTAGTCTAGGCACTCTTTTGAAGTCCTAGCCAAGCTTAAGTCGAAAAAAAGTAACGACGCATAGGTGAAAGCTAGTGATGCCCAAAGGGTGGATTTTGCAAACGCAATCTTGCACAATCTCACATTTGCAAAACCCATTATGAGTATTTAGGGTTATTAAAAGCGCACTTAAAAAACTTTTTAAACAACCAGTGGACTCTGCAACCTATACAGTAGTCAAAAAATGTCTCTAAAAATGCGCACACAATTAGAATAAAAACTGTAAACCTTTTTGGAGCCTCATCGGTTGGTTTTGGCTTTAACCCGGATTTTGCATTAGAAGTCATTGAAGCCTCATTAGTCATTGCACTATGGGCATTTACATGACCGTAGGGAATCCAAACCTGTAAAAAAACTATCGATTAACCTACGGGTTAACCTCAAATTTTTTGCAAACACCCATAGTACAAGCACTTAATGCGTTTCTAGCGATTATAATGCAAAAATACGGGTTTAACCCAGATTTTGCACATCAACACACATTTTGCAGTTATTCTCTAACGAGTTAAGAACTTGACACATATCTACTAGGTAAACAATGAGCTACTTTTGCTTAGCCCTTTCAGTTCTATCTACACACCTAGATGTAATTAGCTTTTCGCTCCAAAGAGTTCCTATAAGTTGAGCACTTAGGCTTAACCTATCGCAGAGGATAATATCGAAGTAGCTGTTAAAATCTTTGAGAAAGTCGATATATGCACTATCGATACCACCACGTGCATCAAAAATAATAATTTTACTCTCTGCAAATGCTTTTTGCAGAGGTTCTGGAGAGTACCAACTCTCTATTTTTAGATTTTTAGGTGTAAATATTTGGGTATCAACTTCGTTAAATCCTTCTGTTAAGGCTTGGTGTATCTTTTTTTTATACTCGTTTTCTTCAAGCTTTTTCTCCTGTAACCACTGCTGAGCATATTTGCGCCGGAGGATGTTTGTTTTTTTATACTGAGAGATAGCAAGCGAGCTAGTTACCGAATTTTCATGTAAGCGATGAAAATAGAGCTTTTGCGGGATATAGTGCAGTGTTCCATTTTGCGCGATTTTTAAAGCGAGCTCCCAGTCTTGGATACCAGACATAAGTTCATCACAGCCGCCCAAGGAGTTATAGGTAGATTTTTTGATAACTTTTAAGTGTGATGCGACCATTCTATCTAAGAGGTCATATTTTATACTTGAACGTCGCACGCTACTATAGAGAGCATCATACAAAATTTTGCCCTGACTATCTATATTTGTTCTATCTGTAAAAAAGTAGTCTACATCTGGGTGTTTTTTAATATAGCCAAAAACCTCAAGGAGTGCTCCATCTTTTAGGTAGTCATCGCAATCTAAAAGTGCAATATATTCGCCTTTTGCAAGCTCTACCGCTCTATTTTGGGAGTAAGAGATGCCTCTATTCTCATCTTGTAAAATTATCTTTATATTTGGGTTTATCCCCTCTAATTTACGTAAAAGGGTTACAACTCGTCTATCTGAAGAGTTATCATCTATACAGATAAGCTCAATTGCAATATCGCCCTGCTGTGTAACTGACTCTAGGCACTCTAAAAGATAGTTATAGTGGTTAAAAATAGGAACCACTACTGAGATAATAGGTGTAGCACTGTTAAAGTTGTGACAACGTGTTACAACTCTCTCTACTCTATTAGTGGTATACTCTACTTTTGTAGGAGTATTTTTTTTAGATGGCTTTTTGAGCATAACTTTTTCTTTAAGCTCTTCATTGTAAAGCGGGTTAGATTTATAGTACCTTGCGAGCCATCGATTACTCTCTTGCAAAAAGAGATTTTTCTCATTTGGGCTAAGGAGTGCAGCAATTTTTGCACTCGCTTTTTCCCACTCTTGAGCCATTGTTACAAAAGATTGCCGAACCATACTCTCGGTGTGGACTCTATAGATTACGCAGTGGCTATCAATATATTGCAGTTTATATCCACTCTTTAGTAGTGTAGTCCAAAAGAGCCAATCCTCTTTGGCTGATAACTCTTCGTCAAAACTAATAGTGCTAAAAAGAGTTACTGGGAAGAGACCGCAGTGTATGGGAACACTTAAACCTCTCTCCCACTCCATTAAAAAGGCATTTAGGGTAAGAGGTACACCTTTTATTGTCTCCTCTTTTTTGTAAAACTCGCTATATGTTTCGTTAGCGGTCAGGTAGTTGCATATCAAGATATTGTCCAAACTCTCGCTCTGGCTTAACTGAATATCTACTTTAGATGGGGCAAGAGTGTCATCTGCATCTAAAAACTGGATATAGTCTCCACTTGCATGCTCCAACCCTCTGTTTCGAGCAGAAGAGAGCCCACCATTTTTTTTATGGATTACTATAAGCTCTGGATAGAACTTTATAATTTCACTAAGCGACTTGAGTGTTTTACTCTCACTGCTGCCATCGTTAACAATGATTACCTCTACATCCCCACTGTAGCTAGAGTAGGCTGATGGTACAGACTCCCAAAGGTAGCCCCCTTGGTTATAGCAGGGTATAATAACCGTGAGTGTAGGTTTATTTGTGGTATCAGCTGTATCGATTCTGGCACAACTGAGTCGATCTTCGGAGATTCTAACTTTTGCGCCACTAGCAATTTTACCAGTAGCTATAAATTGTCTAATTTTCCACTTTGCCTGGCTACTTAGTGGCAGTTTATGATAACTTATGCGTAGAATCCTACTAGACTTTACAGCGAGGTAGATACTCTTTAGTAGAGACTTTTTTCGCAGCCTATCAAGCGGTGCAAATATTTTCCAGCGAAAAGAGTTATATGCTGACTCTAAATCCTCCTGTAAAGAGAGATTGTGCTCGTGAATATTACGAAGCTTTAGCTCTAAATTATAAATTTGCAGCTCTTTTTTGTCGCTATTATTGCTACTATCTATACTTTTTGCACCAGCTAGCTTTTCGACAGTTCTACTGTAAATTCGAGAAGTTCTCTTCATGTAGAGATAACGGTCTCTATCTATTTGTATAGGCTTTTTAAGTTCTGCAAGAGTTGTTTCTATATTTTTAC
>JANTGQ010000144.1 GCA_024762845.1 Nitratifractor sp.
CAATTCCACCGCACATACCAATACAGTGACCTACAGAGCCTAAAAAAGCTATGGTTATGAGTGAAACTATATCTATACTGTCCATACTACTCTCCTAAAAGTTTTTTTCGTATTATCGGGTTGGTTAAGTTCTCCCCACGGTACATTCGCAGCATCATTTCGTTAAAGTCGATTGTATGGTTATTGTCTCTCTCGCGTGCACCAAAACCATAATGCATTGCAGTGTGGTCAGTTACTCCATAGCGTGCTTTTTTTGCATCTATCCAGCGACTGGTATCGATTGTATGGACCCAAAGTTTGGCTTTGGCTTTAAATGGTTTATCTTTTATCCACTTTACCATACAGCCTGGGTCGTCGAAAAACCATGTTCTGCCATCTGGTGCCACTACTTCGGCTGCATTTTTTTCGGTCTCTATAAGCATTGCGCATTCAGGGTCATTTGTTTTGTGCAGCTTTATCGGTAACGGCTTTTGTGCAAGATTACCGCGTACAATAACGATTGGTCCATCTTTTTTGACCATAGAGAGCACAATAATTACAGCTACAACTAAAACAATTACTCCTAAAACTATCTTTAAAATCTGTTTCATTTTATATTCTCCAATAGTACCCCATTATGCAAGTAGTAATTTGCAACATAGAAGCTATTTATTGCTACAAAGAGCGTTAAAAGCAGAATTGACGCGAGCTTTATACGCTCTAATTTGTAGGAACGTAGCGACATTATAACCCATATAAACCCAAAATAGAGCCCAAAAAAGAGTGAACCCCATATCAAGTACCCTATGTAGTTGTACTCTTTTTGGAGCATACAGAATGGGCATTTGTGGGTCGGGAGTTCATAAACATAGGTTCCAAAAAAGTAGACAACACTGTAGTATGCAATTACACCAAAGAGGGCAAGCAGCAGTGTACTCAAAAGCCTGCTCTCAAGATAGAGTGCCACCACCGCCCCAAAGTAGAGTGTAAAAAAGAGTACCAAAAGCATCTTTATATCCAAACCAAACGGGAGTGGATTTGCCCCCTCGAGATTACCAAAGAGTGCCGAGCAGCAGCTTACGGGTACAGATGTATCAATATTTGTAAAGTAGGAGATATCTAGATAAAATTCACCAAAAATAAGCAGTGCTGCAGTCACAATTACCCAGCTTTTAAAACGAAAGAGGGGGTAGTTTTTCCCTAGTAGATCGTAGTGGTTGACAACCAAAAAGAGCAGCAATCCAAAGATGACAATAATCTTGACAAAAAGAAGCGTCATTCCGTAGTCGTTAGCACTAATAACGCCTGCGCCGCACATTGCGCCCGGTACTATTAAAGAGAGGTTGTCAATAGTGTAGACAAAATAGATTAGCAATAAAAGTTTGAGGGTAAAGAGAAATGTCGCTATTGTCATAACAAGGTTAGCCTCTTTCTCGAGCTTTAGTTGGAAGTTTGAGAAGCTGTTAAAGTCCCAATAGCGTATAAATTTTAGTGCCATCACAAAGATAATTAGTGTCAATAAGGCAAGCACTGTTTCGCTAAAGATGTAGACAATTACCTGATTGTTAAGAAAGAGCGAATTCATACAATTTTACCATTTTTAATATCTATTATTCGGTGCTCGCACTCGAGTGTTTCAAAGATTGGGTCGTGTGTGGCAACAACGATTGTTTGCCCCTCTTTGTGCATCTGCATCAATTGTTCGATAAAACTTTGAGAGTTTTTGCTATCTAGGTTTGCAGTAGGCTCATCGCACAGCAGCAAGGAGGGCTTGGCAACAATTGCTCTTGCAATCGCCCCGCGCTGTTTCTCTCCACCAGAGAGTCTGTTTGGGTAGGCATCTTTTTTATGCTCTATGCGCGCGTTTTTAAGAGCAGCAAGCGCCATCTCCTTTGCCTCTTTTAGCCCTACTCTGTTTGCAACAAGGGGCACAAGAACATTATCTAAAAGTGTCAAATTCTCTATTAGGTTAAAGTGCTGAAACACCATCCCAATCTTTTTTGCCCGAAAGTGGCTTAGGTGGATGTCGGGGAGTTTTGATATGGGCTCGGAGTCTATAAGCACTTTGCCAGAACTTGGCTTCTCCATACCTGCCAATATCGAGAGCAAGGTTGTTTTGCCGCTGCCGCTTACGCCGCGCAAAAGTACCAATTCGCCCTTTTGGATATGGAATGTAATGCCATCGAGCACCTTCTCCTGCTTGCTGCCAACCGTGTATATTTTATTGAGATTTTCTACTTCTACCATTGCCTACCCTAATGCTTCTTTTGGTTCTGTAACAGCAACTCTCCATACCGGGATGAGCACCGCACTTAAGAATGTTGTTGCATAGAGAATAAAGATTGTCGTCAGTGTTAGCCAATCTATATGCGGTATCAAAGTTATTGACGCTTCGTATGCTCTACCCAAGAAGATATTTTTGAGCAGTGGCGAGCCAAGCATAAAGACATAGATATACCCTAGCAGCGTGCCCAGCAAAAAAGAGAAAGCCACAATCGAAATGCTCTCGAGAGATTTAAGAGTGATGACATCTTTAATACTCCAGCCGAGGGCTCTAAATATTGCTACCTCTTTTTTCTCGAGCGAATTGGCAAGCGTGTAGCGCAGGTAGAGGATAAGCGCGAGCGTTGCAATCACCACAAGGTAGAGCACCAAAAAGAGCCCGCCTTTGTAGTTGTAGAGGTTCTCATACGCCTCTTGCATCTGCTTTTTACTATAGACTCGCGCGCTAAAAAAGAGGCTTTCGAGTTTGCTGCGAATATTAGATTGCTCATCTACATTTGGAACATTAAGCGCAATATCTGTAACTTGGTTCTCCTTTAGTCCTACTATCTCTTTTGCCAAATCTTGGGGCATTATAATGAGGTTCGCACTAAAGAGGGCACTTTTGCTATCTAGCACTTTAAAAATCTTAACCTTTTTAAGTTTGCCACCCGGAGTAAAAAAGTTGTACGCTTTGGGGTAGAAATGGCTCTTTAAGTAGTTAAATACGCCCTCCCCTACTATCATACTCTCCGAAGATAAAAACGACTTTATCTCCTCTTTTCTAAGGATATTTTGGAACGCCTTGGAGGCTTGCTCATCAAGGAGGTCGATACCGACTATCTGCGCACTGTGCTCTTTGTCGAAAAAGTAGCTTCCATAGACTCTTTTTGTCACTTCGCTAATCCCATAAATATCGACTATTTTATCGGCTATAGCGTCATCGAGCGGTACAAGACGGGTGCCGACTCTCTTTTGTACAATAAAGTCGGGCTCGAGATTCAGCTGCTTTTGTAAAGAGTATTTAATAGAGCCGGATATATAAAGCACACTACTAAGTAGAAATATTACAACTGTAGAGAGGAGTGTAATAGAAATATATCGCTTTGCATTTTTAAAAAGCGAGAGCGTAAAGAGGTAAAAGAAGCTGTTATTGAGCATAGACAAAATCCAGATAATCAATTTTTGGCAGTTCAGGGTAAGCTACATTTTGCGCACTTAAACCGTATGGAGCACTGCTCTCTACACTGCTGCGTGCAGTAGAGAGTTTTACACTATGACTTAGTGCTGCAATAGTTTGTGTCGCTCTGTGAACACTCTCTTTGTCAAAACGATACATATGCAGGAGTATCGAAAGCGTAATAAATACAAAAACTACAGTGAGCGCTAAAAACTCTTTTATCATCTATCGACCTTAAATCTTTTGCCCATCGAGTCCCATCACAATTTGTGGGGTAATATCTTTGAATTTTAAAATATTTTTGCCTTTGTGCTCTTGCATAAAGTTTTGTGCCTCTTTTTGGCTCTTAAATGGAATAAGCTCATTTCCCATGGGTCCATAAACATTCGAGCCTACTACATAAAACGCTTCTCTTGCATCGATTGCTTCAAGGGTATAAAAGTCACTTACCTGAACCTTCTCTATCTTGCTTCTATCGTAAGGGAAGTCGGCATCAAAAAAGTAGAACTTCATCATATCTTTTACACCATCAAAGTAGTAGGATTTTCCCTCTACTACCATCTGTGCAGCCCACTTTGGATATTTATAGACAAACATACCGCAAACCGGGCACTTAGAGCCTTGTGGTACTTTGATCTCTTTTCCATTGCTTTGCATCTTGCCATTTAAAAGATAAAACGCCACCGCCTGACTTTTTGCATCAGATAGAGTGCCACACGCTCCACTCTCTTGTACTTTTTTGCCAAGCTCATCAAGCGTACCAACCGCTTTTGGAAGCTTACTCTTTTCACAAAGTAACTCTACTATCTTTTCTCCTTGTATAGATAGCTTTTTTATCTTCCCGGTACTTAGATTTTGGG
>JANTGQ010000145.1 GCA_024762845.1 Nitratifractor sp.
ACGCGGCAGACGATAGCCAAGATGCCCAAAAGATAGTCGATAAGCTATTGCAAAATCTCTACAAAAACAGAAACCTCTACCACCAAATGCTACCTGGCAAAGAGCCTAAAGTAAAAGCCGTTATGGAAGATTACGCTTTCTTAATAATGGCTCTATTGGATAGCTACGAGGCAACACAAGAGTCAAAATACCTAGAGTTAGCACAAGAGTTAACAAAAGAGGCACAAAAGAGATTTGAGCATAAAGGAGTATGGTACAACAGTGATGATGCCTACAAATCTCCACTATCAATAACAGATGGCGCATACCGAAACGCCCTCGCAGTAATGGGCGAAAACTTCTTGCGACTCGAGATACTAACCGAGAACCTACAGTTTGGGCAAGAGGCAACGAAAATACTCAATGCCAATGCAAACACAATAAAAATGGGTGGAGGCAGTGCCACAGGCGTAAAGCTAGCAATTGCCCAAAAGCGAGGCTATATCTTGGTGACAGCCAAAAAAGAGCTAATTCCTAAGATTAAAAAGAGACTACAAAGCACAACAAACTACCCCTTTCTAGCCTATAAAAGTGGAAACTCAGAAACAATAACAGCCTGCAAAAGAGAGAGCTGCTTCGCTAGCGATAAAACAATCAACGGCATTGTAAAGAAGATTGTAGAAGAGATAGAGCAGGCTAAAGCTATAAAAGGCGGTAAGAGTAAAATCAAATTTTAAAGATTTTTCTAATTGCTAAAATTGCCTTTGTTCCAAAGCAAAACTTTGGAACAATTTAACTATACTCGTATAAGCCTCTCATCCACTTTGGGTAACCCAATGCTAAATCCATAAAGTGCTAAATAGTCGTCGTTATTTAAAATATCTTCTGTAATTAAATTATCAAAAAAGCATCCTATCCCGCAACCTCTTAAATTTTTGGCTTCTGCTTCTAAGTATAACAGTTGTCCTATCATTCCAGCTTCGAAATTTAACAGTTTATACTCATACTCTTTTGTAGGCTTTTGTGCTACCATGTTTATTGTAAAGGCTGAATCTTTGCCGATATTTTGAATACAGTTTACAAACTTAGCATCTTGGCTCAAATCTCCTTGATGAAGCAGCCTAAGAGCGTTTTCTCTTCTTGAAAAGTAGTAGACTCCCGCTTCAAGCCCCTTAACACTGTTTACAAAAATTACAAAATCAAGACTGTTTAAAGTGACCTTTACATCAAATGGAGGGATATTTCTTGGCAGTGTTTTATCTAAAATATCCAAAAACTCCTCTTTTTCTACATCATGAGGGATAAACCCTAAAGCACTTCTTCTATTATCAATTATCTCATAAGCGCCAAAAGAAGATGGCAAAAGTTTTGGTATTTCATTTTGCAGTGTGGTTGTAAAGGTTTCAATTCTCTTAAGTTCTTTTGCAGTATCAAAGATAATACTCCATCTAATAGAATCTTTTGCCAACTTTTTATACTCTAAATTAAACTCTAAGTTTTGAAATTTTTCAAAATTTATTGTTGGCTTTTTATCGGTATAAATATAAAAAGCACTCTCAAAAATCTCATCTTCATTTTCGTAAAAATTTGCTCTGTGCACCCCTATTAGCTGGCTTAGTGCTTCTTCATCTATATCATTAATATACTCCATTTCCCAACCAAGCAGATTCGAAGAGAATCGCGTAGAGGCTATTAAATGCCCGCCATCAAGCAGGCAGTATCTAAGAGCTCTCTCTCCATATTTCCACGACTCTCTAAGAGGGATAGAGGTAAAAAGTACCAAAAAGCCATTTTCGACTAAATTTTCTCCTTTTGCAATCTCTTCAAGAGTAAAATCTTTTGAATTAAAGTGATAGACTCCATTCTCTAAAATTAGATAAACCTCTTCGGGGTGCAAGTTGCCACTTGATGGATTTACCCTTACATACCAACTGCTGCTGCCTACAACTTTTTTGGCATTAATTGCAGCAGAGTATCGTAAAAAAGTAGCCAAGTTTTGTAGATTAATCTCTTGAGTCTCATTTTTTAGATATAGCTGCTCATAGTGTAAATCTTGAGCTTTAGGAGTTGGCAAAACAATTTTTGTAGCATTTGTATACTCTTTATAGGGGTTTGGCTGGTTTGCCCAATCAAGATAGCCTAAACTTTTTGCATATTTATTTGGAAAATGGCGTGTAGCTAAGTGATACTCAATTGATTTCATGTTTTCCCTTTTTAATATATAATATCAGAAAAAGAGAGGATTAATATAAAAAGTTCTTTCTTCGTTCAAAAGTTTTAACTCGGAAGCAATTAAAACAAATCTTACCTTTAGAAATTATTAGAGAAAATCTACGTAAAGAAGATTTTAGAATAGATAGTAGAGGCTAAAAGTGTAAATGGTGGTAAGAGTAAAATTTAGTTTTAATTTTATTGCTATAAAAATAAACTTATAACACCAGATTGTGATATACTAAAAAAAGGAGGTGTTCGATGAAAACTACTATTTTAAAGGCGGCAATACTTTTATGCTTAGGAACATCGTTTGTTACAGCAACTGCTGATGGTCCGGATTTTTTGAAACCAAGCAATTTGGAAGTGGGCGAGATAATCTGTATACATAAAGATCATAATATCTCTACACCTGCTATTGCTTCGATACCTGCAACAGCAAAGTGTATTAAAAATAACTCAGGCTACTGGCCAGAAACTGGCGATGCACCGCCACCTGCTGGTACAATTGTCTGGGTTGGTGTAGAGTATAACGGAACAAAAGGCTGGGCAATGGCTAAATGGCTAGGCGAAGACACTACGTGTAGTACAAATGAGTCTAATAAAAAGTAATACAAATTTAATTGCAATTGGATAAAAAAAGCTTAATAGGAAACTTAGAAGAGTCCAATTGAAGGCTCTTCTAATATGAACTAGGTAAGCCTATATATTTAAAATCCTCTAGTTTCTCTTACACTTCTAATATACTTAATCCAAATATTACCTATTATAAACTTATCTTAAAAGCAATCTAAGTAGCAGGCGAAGTAATAATTTAATGCTATGGTATAGATAGTTTATGTGTAATGGAGGATTAATTATGGAATTAACAAATGAGAAAAAGAGAGTCTTACTTGATTTGGCAAGAGATGCAATTGCAGAGAAGTTGACTGGGAAAAAAATAATAGATAAAGAGGCACTGCTTGCGAAGTACCCATGGCTTAAAGAGAAGGGTGCAGCGTTTGTAACGCTGAATGAGAATAGAATGTTGCGTGGCTGCATTGGCTCGATTATTGCGCATCAGGCGCTTATTGATGATATTATTAGTAATGCAAAATCGGCGGCGTTTGCGGATCCGCGGTTTCCATCTTTGCGGGCAGATGAGTTTGATAAGATAGAGATAGAGATATCGCTGCTAACCCCGCCAAAAGAGTTGCCATATATTGACAAGGCGGATTTAAAAAACAAAATTCGCCCCGGAATTGACGGCGTTATTCTAAGGCTTGGCAACTATCAGGCGACTTATTTGCCATCTGTTTGGGAGCAGTTGCCCGATTTTGAGGCATTCTTTGCAACACTCTGCCAAAAAGCGGGGCTTGCGGGGAACTGCCTTGATGCGCACCCTGTAATCTATACCTATCAGGCGCAAAAGATAGAAGAGGAGAGATAAGATGGAAAAGATATTAACACCAAAAGAGGAGCGTGGCTTCTCGGATTTTTACAGCAAAAAGGGAGACCGTATAGTTTGTGAACTCTGCCGTCACTACTGCAAACTAAAAGAGGGGCAGGTAGGGGTTTGCGGTGTCAATAAAAACGAGGGTGGAAGGCTAAAAACATTAGTTTACGGTAAAGTCTCTGCGCTCAATATTGACCCGATTGAAAAGAAACCCCTCTACCACTTTTTGCCTGGAAGCAAGGCACTCTCGATTGGAACAGTAGGATGCAACTTTCAGTGCCCATTCTGCCAAAACTGGCAAATTTCGCAAACAAAAGATCTCAGCGGCTCGTACGATGTAAGCCCAGAGCAACTTGTTGAGCTTGCACTTGAACGCGGCTGTGAAACTATAGCCTATACATACAATGAGCCTACAATCTTTTACCCTTTTGCAAGAGATGTGGCTATATTGGCAAAAGAGCACGGCATAAAGAATGTCTTTGTAAGTAATGGAATGGAGACACCCGAAGTTATAGAGGATATGCACGGTCTTATCGATGCATTTAATATAGATATCAAGGGCTTTAACTCCGAATATTACAAAAAAACACTCAAAGG
>JANTGQ010000146.1 GCA_024762845.1 Nitratifractor sp.
TTTGCGCAGTGCCCCTTCTCAAAGTCGCCATATTCACAGTAGACTCCAAAGTATTGATCTTCAAGACCGATAATGTTTAAAACTGGGGTCTCTTTTGGTGCACCAATCTTATAACTGTTACTATAGTAGCCACCCTCGCAGCCCCAAGAGATGAGTATCCTTGCTTTAAAGAGTTTACTTTTACAAATCCCAGCTGCAAGTGCGCCCTCTGAGTTTCCCATTAAAAAGAGGTTATCTCTATCTATAAAACCCAACTCATCAATCCTCTCTTGAGCATAGTTAAGTTCAGCTTGCCGAAAGTGGTGTACTCTCTCATACTCCTCTTTGGGTGCAGGAGAGAGATAGGTTGGTCTCTTTTTAACTGCATATGAGTTTAAACCAATAAAGAGTATTTTAGACTTTTGCACGACCCATTTACGATACTTTTTTCCCTTTAAAAAACCACTCGAACCATGCATATATAAAAGTGTCGGCAAAGCTTCACTTTGAAAGTCTGGATACTTTTTTAAAAACTTATGCAGTTTTCCATAATAGGGCTCTTTTAAACCACCCACACCCTTGGGTACCCCAATATAGGCTTTATCAAAACTATCATGAAAATTTCTATATTGTGAAACTATCTCTTTATATTTCATATCTACCCTGTTTAAAATTTTTATTATTGAAAAGATTATTGTGAAGTGTTGTGCTCTCGTTAATACAAGAGAGAGTCTTTTTTGTACATATCCTAATAGGAGCTACCAAAGATGGCAAGCCCCATGAGAACTTAGAGCTCTACTTAACTACAGTGTCCGCCACCACAGCATCCGCTTTTTGCGCGCTCATCTACTTTAATTGATAATCCTGCATCGCTCTCAACTACATCGAACTCATGTTTTTGGCAAAACTCTAGGTTCATCTCTTTTGCCATATTCATAGCTGCTATTAATGCATCATCTTTGCTCTCAAATTTTTTGTTATTTTCGATTCCGCTTTTTCTAAAGCATCCACACTCTTTTTCTACTGTTACTGTAAACATAAATATTCCTTTTCACTATTTTTTGCATTAAATTTTGCAAAGTCATCATAGCACCAAAAACTTAAATCAGACTAAATATCTCCTATTTTAAAAATATTTTTTTAATGAGATAAAGATTTGAAAAGAGTCCCAGTAGCAAACCAATAATCGAAACCACCATAGAGAGTACTGCAAAGAGCAGTTTTCCGCCCCATTTTATAGAACCTTTTACCAAACGAATGGCTCTTTTGCCAAGAAGTTTAAATACTCCTACCGTTGCTCCTCTATAGCGCTTTGTCAGCTTTGCAACAGCTTTTAGCTCATCTGCGTTCTCTACATACTTTAAAAGCTTAAGAGTGTCTGCGACTGAACTACTCTTTTGCATTGCTCGTATATCTCTCAAGAGTGGTTTGAGAGGTTTTAAATCTACACTTTTTGCTATTACTCTGCCGCTTTTTTTTACCTCCTCAATAGATCGAAAGTGCATACTCTTAAGGGCTTTGGTATCAACACTTTTTGCCAACCTACTCTCTAGCAATGAAGTAAATCCTTTTGTCAAATACTTCTGCCGCTTTGCAAGCTTTAAGACAGATGCAGCACTTTTTAGCGCACTGCTCGCTCCAAGTGTTACTACAGTCGTGGCACTAAGTGCTACCCCAACCATAGAGATAGCGAGTATAAAATGGTTATAGCTCTCATTTGCCAAGTAACGGCTCCCCTCTTTATATATGTCGCGAAGGTCACCATAAAGAGTAAAGTCTGCAGCTACTGCACCCACTACTGCTGAGCTATCCTCACCATTACCTGAGAAAAAGCCGCCCAAAAAGCTCTTTGTCTCTCTAAGTAACTTTTTAGCTGTTGTACCCTCCCCCGAGAAAGCCTGCATTGTTGACTTGTTTAAATCTATATTAAAGGTGCGTGCTAATTTCACATACCCTTGCGCCTCTTCATAGTGCTCTTGCCTAAGAGCCTCTAATACTCTCTTATCTAGCTCTCCATTATAGAGTTTCGCATCTAAAAGAGCTTTAATATCAGGCTCGTGATAACTGTACACTATATGGTTATTAAGATAGTTCAAGCTTAGCCCAAACAGTACCATACTAAGTATAACCACCCAAAGAGCTCGCATCATAACCTCACCAAATCCATAGTGCTATTGTAATCCAAACTCTGCCTACTCTTTTTACGCTGCAAAGCTTTAGGGTATACAAAGGCAAGCTCTGCTTTCATTCCACAAACCTGTTAACTACTGTAGAGTGATTATCCATTTATTTTGTAAAATCCTCCATCTTTAAACTCAATATGCTCGAAAGAGCCTACACTACGTATTCCTGTAACACGCATCAAATTGCCAAGTGGGTCATATGTCAATATAGATGCCCAGTCAGAGATACCTCTCTTGCTAGCTAACTGATCAAGATATTTCCTTTGAAAAATTTTATACTTCTGCATTCGCACCTTCGCTTTCTTTTTTAGAATACCCTGAATGTGCCTTGTTGTCCGCAATCAACAACTTCTATTGTACCAAAATTCTCACCGCTTCTCTTTTTTTGCTCCTCAAATACCTTGCATTCGCCTTTGAAATTAAAAGTTTTACTATCTATTTCTATCCATTTTAATTCCATTGCTACAATGCATATATGATTATATCCGTTTTCCCTCCTTTTTCTAAACTCACTATAAGTATATCTGTTCGTTTCTATTAAGTAAATTTAGATATAATACAAAAATTTTTTTATTATGGCGGTAAAATGGTACTTTTAAAAACAGTTACACTCTCAGCACTCCTTGCAGGCTCACTTTTTGCACAGGTCGATTTTAAAAACTTCAGTGATATTTGCGACTCATCTAAAGAGTGCCAAAATAGAGCTGTAGAGATTAAAGCAGTTCAATATCTTCTTAAAAAACGTTTCGATTCAACAGTTTCTGTGAATGGTAAATGGTCTACACAGACTAAAAATGCAGTAATTGCATTTCAGAGCAAAAACGGACTACCAGGGACAGGATATATTGGAAGTAAAACAAAAATAGCTCTTAACGAACTCCTTTTTGGCAAGAGAGAGAAATCGAGCGAGTCAAAGAGGGCTGTAGTTGCTAAAAAAAGTGCTCAGCAAGTAAAAAAAGTGCTTACAAAGACAAAGAGCCCCAAAAAGACTAAAGTTGCTTCCGCTAATAAAAAACCTGACTTAAGCACCTACAGTAGGTTTAAAGCCACAGTGAACCTCAAAAAGAGTTTTGCTATCTATAAAAATCCAAAATTGCTTCGTATTGCCAAGCATTCAAAAACACTTCTCAAAGTTGATATAAGTGAACAACGTGTAAAGCTTCTTGTAAATGGGAAAATTGCTCTTGATGCACCCTGCACAACTGGAGCGAAAAGAAAACTTGAGCCAAATACTAGAACAATTCGCGATAAACGTACACCATATGGCACTTTTAGAATAATGGAGAAGATAGCATTGAAACGATCTACTATATTTGGAGATATCTATCGACATGGTAAAAGAGTCTACCACGGTGACAGAAGAAAATATAGAGGCTCTTGGAGTGGAGCTAAATTTGTCGGGCACCCTCTTAAGCACTGGATGCGTCTTACAAGTAGTGGTATAGGACTACATGAAAGCCGCTATATCAAAAGATATCCTGCATCAAATGGATGCATCAGGCTCCCAAGTCAGGTTGCAAATACACTTTTTGCTTCTATCAAAAAGGGAACAAGAGTAAAGATAGCCAACTAAGAGGCTATCTTTACTCTTCATCACCTTCTCAACTACTCCTTATATATTTTATGTTAAAACATCGTTAAAAATGGATATTCTATGTTTCAAAATAAAGAACTTATAATTTTTGATATGGATGGCACACTTATTGATAGTGCTCCTTCATTAGCGTTTGCAGTTAACAGTGTCTTAGAAGAGCTATGGAGAGAACCTTTTGAGCTCTCTACTATTCGGGAGTGGATCGGCAATGGTGCGGATATACTGATTAAAAGAGCACTCGTAGGCGATAAAATGTATGAGAACTATAAAATAGATGATGAACTTTTTCAAAAAGCAAGACAACTTTTTCTTTCAACATATGGGGCGAATTTAAATGCGAAGACAGTTCTCTATAGTGGTGTAAAAAGCGGTTTAGAACAACTATCAAACAATTA
>JANTGQ010000147.1 GCA_024762845.1 Nitratifractor sp.
CAAGAAGATCATCAAATACAACTCCCGCGCCACCTTTTACTTTACGATCTATATAACCTATTGTAGATGGTTTCCAAATATCGAAGAGTCGAAAGCCAAGGAAGCTAAGTATAAGTGCCGCATATTGATTGTATGGGTTTTGCCAGAGGCTTAAGCCGCCATAGGTAATTGCCATGGTAAGCCACACTCCAACCGCTTCATCTATAACAATAGATTTATCATCATGGGTAGTAGTAATTTTTTCATATTTGTTAATCTCTATAATAGCAACAATAGTCACAACAATAACAAGAGTCGTCAGCGCTTCGGCTCCAAAAAAATAGAGTATTGTCAAACCAAAAGGCATTGCCGCTGCGGTGCCAACAGTGCCAGGTGCAACAGGGCTTAAGCCGCTTCCTAAAAATGTAATAAACAGTTTTTGTAAATTCATAAATGCTCCTTATGTTAAGCCACTGGTTTGGTAGAGCTCTATAAGTTTGATATAGAACTCTTTTTCACTCTTCTCTTCGAGTAAACCTCCACTTGGTATAAGCATATCGTATGTCTCCTGAAGGTTTTTAAAGCGATTAGGAAAGAGAGAAGCGAGTATATAGGATGAAATCTCTTTACGTACAAGAATAGTTGGGGGAATTATTCCATTTTGTATCAGTTTCATTAATGGTTTATGGTGGTAGTGAATATGGTGGTGCTGACCATGCGGGCATGTGTTTTGGTTTACAAGAGTCTTACAGACATCACAGTAGACATATTCGTTAACAAGTGAAATTTTAATATTTATATCTTTAAAGTTATCAAAGATTGTATTCATCTCATTTTCACTGTAGATTGCTCCAAGTGCTCTATGGTTTCTACCAACAATCAGTTTTGTACAGCCATAGTTTTTAGCAAAGAGTGCATCTAAAATTAGCTCGTTATAGCCAGAGAAGATATAGCTATTCTCAAATGGTACCACAACAATTTTATTATGTGGTAGAAACTGCTCTATGAATATGCAGAGTGACTCTTGGCGTATATTAAAATCTATTCCCTCTTCGGTAAAAGGTTTCATTAAAAAAATTACCAGAAGGTCACAATTGTCAAGGGCATGGCGCATAATCCGTTCATGTGCTCTGTTGAGTGGATTGGCACCAAGCATCATAGCAGATACTTTTTTGGCACTGTTCTCCTCTATCGCCTTAGAGACTTTGTGAACACTTGCATGAATTTCGGGGTAGTTTACCTCATACTTACCGCTTACTGCCCACTCGCCGAGGCGTTTCATGGTTCGGTTAACGGCTGGAAAGCTTGTATCTGTGGTTCCGTATATCTGAAATATACGTTTAAGAGGGTCTATCTTAAAGGTTTCATCTACTATAAGGTACCCAACCTCTCTGCCCTGAGAGATAAGGGTGACTCTGTCGCCCCTTTTGATATTAAGCAGTGTCTCCTGGTTGCGTTTTCCTTTTGGAGCGAGTATAAAAGAGTATGGCATAGGGATATCTTTATACTTTTTTGTATTATCGACCTCTTGTGCCTCTTTTTCGCCCATAAGACTCTCTACGGGAGTTAGCAGCCCCTCTTGTACAAGTGCCAGGCTAGAGAGCGCCTCTTTGTCAATATAAAGCGCGTTACTTTTTCTTGAATAACTCAAATTTTCTCCTCTTCTCCCATAGGCTTTTACGAGAGATTCCTAACTTTTTGCTCAGCTCAGTATCGGGATACTGGTATTGGAACTTCTTAATTATATACTGTACATACTCATTAATGGTTAAAATATTGTTTTGATCATAGAGTTTATTGTTGCTATTGAGTGTAATATTCTCATATGGTGTCTCTATAGAAGCGTCAAGAGATGCAAGTATAAAGGTTTTTCCATCAAGAATTTCGAAGAGTTTCTCTCTCTCATCTTTTTTAAGTGTATCTAATTTGGAGATATAGGCAATCTTATCTGCTCTAAGGGCAGTAAGCTCTTTTTGCCAAGTTTCGCTCTGTAAATCGACAAAAGTTAAAACAGTGTCATACTTTTGTGCTACTAGAAGTGCCACCTTGTCTGCTACTTTTTGTAAGTTTGTGTAGAGTGTTAACGGGAGTTCGAGCGCATCAATATCGATTGTGGTATCTATCTCTTTAAACATACTATCAAGAAGGGTATTATAGAAGTCATTCTGTTTTTGCAACTTTTTGTAGGCGTAGTAGTGCTCAATTTTTCGAATAAGCTCCTCTATCTTAAATGGTTTAACAATATAATCTTTTGCCCCCATCTCAAGAGGTTTTACTACGGTATCGTTGTTGATATAATTTACAATGAGTATAATAATTTTATCTTTAAATTTCTCTATAATTTTGAGTGGGTTTTGACCAGGAATTGTTGTTGAGAGCAGGTAGATATCTCCATTTGAGTCGAGTGCATCTGAGATAGAGCTATAGATCTCTGTATCAAAATTTTTCTGTCCTAGTTTTGATGCTATACTTTGTGCCAAGTAGAGTTCGTTTTCGATAATTATAACTTTCATATAATTGCCTCCTTTGTTTGTACAGATCTATAATCTGCAGTTTTTATATCACTAATGTTTTTCATATTTTATCCCATCTATAGTAGTTAAGTGTTGCTGTTGCGTAGACTGTAACACCCTCTTTTCGTCCAACAAATCCCATCTTTTCAGCGGTTGTTGCTTTTATATTAACACTGCTTTTGCTTATACCCATTATCGTTGCGAGTGCAGCGCGCATCTGCTCTTTGTATGGCGTAATTTTAGGTACCTGAGCTAGAATGCTAAGGTCACAGTGTGTAATTTCGTAGCCTACACCTCTTACAAGTTGTGTAACTTTTTGCAGTAACTCTTTGCTGTCTGCATTTTTAAATGCAGGGTCGTTATCGGGGAAGAGCTCTCCAATATCCCCTAATCCACTAGCCCCTAGTAGGGCATCTATAAGAGCGTGGATTGCCACATCTCCGTCGCTGTGCGCCTTAAAACCAAATGGAGACTCTATGGGTATGCCTGCTAAAACCATCGGTTTATTCTCTTCGAAACTGTGAATATCTATACCAAAACCATTCCTAGGTAGATTTATGGGTGTTTGCAGGCATCGTAAAAGCCGCAGATCATCTTTATATGTAAGTTTATGTGCATCAGTAGAGCCCTCTATAAATTCAACACACTTGCCTGCATTAAAAAAGAGTGTACTCTCGTCGCTAAACTCTTCTGCTGTTTTTAAAAGCTCTTTGAGTGTTGTGGTGCAGCTGAGCTGAGGGGTTTGAATACGTAGAAGCTTCTCTCTCTCAATTGGTGCACCATCAAAGTAGCATGTATCGCTAACTTTCAGCGCAGGTACAACACAGTGTAAAGCTTTTGCATGCTCTATCAACTTTAGCAGAAGCTCTTTGGGTACACATGAGCGTGCGACATCGTTTACAATTACAAAATCGCTTTGCGTATGTTTTAGGGCGTTACTAAGCGACTCTTGTCGGCTTGAGCCACCAGGTACAAAAGTAACACTACTGAAGCTACGCATAAGAGTAATCTCCTGCGGATTTGCAACAACTATAATATTCTCAAAGCGATAGATGCTCTGTAGATGCTCTAATACGAAGAGCCACAGAGGTTTATCGTACTGGTATAGCCACTGTTTTTTAGCAGATAGTCCAAAACGTGTGGAGTTTCCAGCTGCTAAAAGGATTAAAGAGATAGACTTCACTCATCCCCTTTTCTTTAGTTTAACCCGGATTATGCATTAGAATTGCTTGAAATGGATCAAGTGCCCATAGTGCAAGTACTGATGCGGCTTCTGTAATTTCTATTACAAAATCCAAGTTCAATTGTGTAATTTTAACCAATCCTCCTTAAAAGTGTAACTAAATTATACATTTTTTTGTTACCAATAGTAATTTTTCACAATTAGGACCTCTTTACTCCAGTTTCGTATCAGTTTCAAATTAGTTTAAGAAATGGGTGGTATAACTTTTTTACGACAAAATTCGTTTTAAAGGGTAAATTATGAGAGAAGAGTGGCTAAAGAAGCGGGCAGATGACCCCGTGAGAACTCAGATGTACTACGCCAAGCAGGGTATTATAACACCTGAGATGGAGTATGTAGCAAAAAAAGAGAATATAGATAGTGAATTTTTACGAAAAGAGATTGCACGTGGTAGATGTATAAT
>JANTGQ010000148.1 GCA_024762845.1 Nitratifractor sp.
CCTCCTCTTTAGCTGCTTCTGTCTCTTGTAGTAGCTGCTCTTCTATACGTGGAAAGAGTGGTGGTATTTTTGCTATGGTAAATAAATCTAAGAGTTTCGACTCTTTGATATAAGCATTGTAGCTCTCAACATCTATCGTAAACCCTAAAGACTCGGCAATTTTATCTGTAGTCTTTGGCATTACTGGGTGGAGCATAATGGCAACTTTCGCTAAGATATTTGCTATAAGTCCATTAAGTGCCAAAGCCTCCTCCTCTTTGCCCTCTTTCATAAGAGTCCATGGTTGGTATGTATCTATAGATTTATTCGCAACACTTAGTGGTCTCCATAGCTCTTCGAGGTAGCGGTGTAGTTGCATATCGTAGAGAAGTGGTTCTAGTTTAGCTAGTGACTCGTTAACTTCGTCTAGTTCTTTGCTATAGTATTTTGCTGTATTGCTACTATCTACTACACCTTCGCTATATTTACTGCTCATTCCTATAAGTCGGTTTAGCAGGTTTCCTAAGTCGTTTCCTAGGTCTGAGTTTATTCTATCCATTAATGCTTTTTGGCTAAAGTCGCCATCTCCTCCAAATGGAACTTCTCGTAACATAAAGTAACGGAAGTTCTCTAAACCGTAGGCATCTGCAACCTCTTTTGGGTTGATTACATTGCCTTTAGATTTACTCATCTTCTCGCCGTTTCTTGTCCACCAACCGTGTGCTGCTATGTGATCTGGTAGAGGGAGCTCTAAGCTCATTAAAAATGCCGGCCAAAAAATTGCATGGAACCTTAGAATATCTTTTCCGATTAAGTGGACTTTTGCAGGCCAGTAATCCATATTTTTATTATCTGTACCGTAACCTAGCGCGGTAACATAGTTCATTAGAGCATCGAGCCATACGTAGATAACGTGTTTTGGGTCGTGTGCACTCTCTGGTAGCTTTACACCCCAGTCGAAACTTGTTCTCGTAATAGAGAGATCTTCTAAGCCACCCTCTACAAAGCGCATAACCTCGTTTCGGCGGGTTTTTGGGATTATGCATTTCTCATTTTGCGCATACCAATCTAAGAGTTTCTCTTGATATTTAGAGAGTTTAAAGAAGTAACTCTCCTCTTCTACAATAGATGTCTGTTTACCGCAGTCTGGACAAAACTCGTTATCAATTATTTGTGTATCTGTAAAGAATGTCTCGCAGCTAATACAGTAGTGCCCTTTGTAGCTGCCTTTATAGATATCGCCTTTGGCTAGCATCTTCTCAAATGCAAGTTGTACACCGGATTTATGCTCTTCGTCTGTTGTACGGATAAACTTATCGTAGCTTATATCAAAGTCATCCCAGAGCTCTTTAAATTTTCCTGATACTTCGTCTGCATACTCTTTTGGGCTTTTACCTCGTTTTTTGGCTGCATCTTCTATTTTTTGACCATGCTCATCTGTACCTGTTAAGAAAAAAGTATCAAGTCCTACCATACGCGAATAGACTGCTAGAGAGTCTGCTATAATAGTGGTATAGGCGTGTCCGATATGTGCGATATCGTTTACATAGTATATAGGGGTTGTGATATATGTTTTTTTGCAACTGTCACTCATTGAAAACCTTCGAAGCTATATTTTTTATAATTTTATCTAAAAAGTCACAAACTCTCTTTAATTAAAAATGGTATAATAATTAAACTTCACTAGTTTTGCAAGAAGTCTAATAATTAAAAGGGGTAGCTTAATGAATATCGATAAATGCAGCAGTTTAGAAGAGGCAAGAGAAGCTATTGATAAAATTGATGATCAGATTGTAGAGTTGATAGCAAAGAGAAATGCTTATATAAGAGAGTTGGCAAAGTTTAAAAATTCTGTAGATGAGATAAAAGCCAAAGATAGAATAGATGATGTAATAAACCGTATGCGCTCTAGGGCTATAGAGCTTGACCTTTCGCCAAACCTTATAAATGATCTTTACATAAGAATGATAGATGCAATGGTCGATACTGAAGTAGCAGAGTTTCAAAACGCGAAAAACTACTAATATTCTACTCTACAAAGAGGGTAACTTTGCCCTTTTTGTAACCACACTTTACTAATTAAGACAAAATTACTCCTATTTAATAAAATATTTGCTATAATGGTTGACATATACGTTTAAATGTGTTATATACTTAAGAAAAAAAGGTGAAACAAAATGGCACAAGAAGAGGTTAACAAAGCCATATCAGGAGAGTATAATCTTGGTTTCGAGATAGATATCGAACAAGATACAGTACCACCTGGGCTAAACGAAGATGTAATAAAATTTATATCTGCCAAAAAAGAGGAGCCTGAGTGGATGCTTGAGCTTCGCTTAAAAGCATACAAAAGATGGCTTACTATGGAAGAGCCTGAGTGGGGAAAAGTGGAGTATGAGAAGATAGATTACAACTCTATCTCTTACTTCTCTGCACCTAAACAGGCACCAGAGAGTCTCGAAGAGGTTGATCCAAAGATTTTGGAAGCCTATGAGAAGTTGGGTATTCCACTAGAAGAGCAAAAGCAGTTGCAGGGTATTGCAGTAGATGCTGTTGTTGACTCTGTATCGGTCAAGACAACTTATACAGAAGAGTTAAATAAGCATGGTGTAATATTTTGCTCTATCTCAGAAGCGATAAAAGATTATCCAGAGTTGGTAAAGAAGTATATGTATAGCGTTGTTCCAATGAACGACAACTTCTTTGCTGCGCTTAACTCGGCAGTCTTTACAGATGGTACTTTTGTCTATATTCCAAAAGGGGTTCGATGCCCGATGGAGCTAAGTACCTACTTTAGGATTAATGCGATGAATACTGGGCAGTTTGAGCGTACTCTGATTGTTGCAGATGAGGGCTCTTACGTTAGTTATAACGAAGGGTGTTCTGCACCTATGCGAGATGATAACCAACTCCACGCAGCTGTTGTTGAGTTAGTTGCTATGAAAGATGCAGAGATTAAGTACTCTACTATTCAAAACTGGTACCCAGGTGATGAAGAGGGTAAAGGTGGAATCTATAACTTTGTTACAAAGCGTGGACTATGTGAGGGTGATAACTCTAAAATCTCATGGACTCAGGTTGAGACGGGCTCTTCTATTACATGGAAGTATCCAAGTTGTGTTTTAAAGGGTGATAACTCAGTAGGAGAGTTCTACTCTGTTGCCGTTACAACATTGGCACAGCAGGCAGATACTGGTACAAAAATGATTCACCTTGGTAAAAATACCAGTTCTACTATTATCTCTAAAGGTATAAGTGCCATGAAGGGGCAAAATACCTACAGAGGTTTGGTAAAAATTGGGAGCAATGCAGAGGGTGCAAGAAACTTTAGCGAGTGTGACTCTTTGCTAATTGGTAGCAACTGTGGGGCACATACATTCCCATATTTAGAGAGTAAAGATTCACATGGTCAGGTAGAGCATGAAGCAACAACAACTAAAATTAGTGACGAGCAACTCTTCTACCTTCGCCAAAGAGGGATAAACGAAGAGGATGCTGTAAGTATGATTGTACACGGTTTTTGTAAAGAGGTATTTTCACAACTGCCTATGGAGTATGCTGTAGAGGCAAGAGCACTATTAGAATTAACATTGGAAGGAAGCGTTGGATGAGTAAAGTATTAGAGATAAAAGATTTACAAGCTAAAATTGGTGATAAAGATATTTTAAAAGGTTTAAACCTCGATTTAGAAGAGGGAAAAGTACATGCAATTATGGGACCAAATGGTGCCGGGAAGTCAACACTCTCTAAAGCGATTGTTGGACACTATGATGTAGAGGTAACAGGTGGTGATATTACCTATAAGGGTAAGTCAATTATAGATGAGGAGCCAGAAGAGAGAGCACTTGATGGAATATTTTTGAGCTTTCAAAACCCAGTAGAGATTCCAGGAGTTAATAACGCCTACTTTTTACGAACAGCGGTAAATGCAAAAAGAGTCCACGAAGGTGAAAGAGAGCTTAATGCAGCTGAGTTTTTACGCGAAATGAAAGCGTTAGTAGAAGAGCTCGGTATGAAACCGGAGCTTATTAACCGTTCGCTTAACGAAGGTTTTAGTGGTGGCGAGAAGAAGAGAAACGAAATTCTTCAGATGATGATGTTGCAACCAGGTGTGATTATACTTGATGAGATAGACTCAGGTTTGGATAT
>JANTGQ010000149.1 GCA_024762845.1 Nitratifractor sp.
CAGTGTCGCTGAGGGTATAGTACTCCTCTATCTCACCCATCAACGCGCTACTTTCGATAATATGCTCATACTCATTTAAGTAGTTTTGTGCTAACTCATTAAGATGCCAAAGCCCCAAAGAGCGAATATCTTTAACAAATGCACTATAGTCGCTTCTTTCTACTCTTTTTGCCAAAGCACTATACTCATCTTCGCTCAAACTTAAAAAAGCAGCTGTGATCTCTACAGACTCAAGCTCCTCTTTTTCTCGTTTTTGCGTCGATATATCAAAGTGTCGAATCTCTTCTACTTCACTATCAAAGAGCGCAACTCTTACAGCTTTTTTTGCATTTGGAGGAAAGATATCCACTATATCCCCACGAATAGAGACTTCTCCTTTTGCACTTACCACATCAACAAACTCATATCCCCAGTAGTAGAGTTTTGATTTCAGCTCTTCTAAATCCAAGCTTGCACCAAACTCAATTGTAAAACTCTTTAGATACTCCGGCTTGGGTAAAAACATCGTAAGAGTTCGAAATGGAGCGATTAGCGTAGCACTTTTAAATTTCTCAAATGCTCGTAGCTGATTGAATGCTTTGGAGATATCTTCCATATAGCTTCGGGTATCATCGCCGGGGAGTAAGCGAATATCTGGAAGTTCAAAAGATTTTAAATCCATATATTCATAGACCGCTTTTGCCCGTTGCGCCTCTTTCTCACCAGCAACTATAACTATTTTTGCTCTCTGCTTCCCATTTTTTAGATACTCATATAGACTACTCTGATTCAATACTTTTTACTCCCTGTGCCTTTAAAAATGCTTCTACTGTATAAAATGAGCCAAAAACAAGATACTCTTTTTCTGCTTCTATTCTATTATCGAAACTTTTATATGGTAGCCCTACACTCTCTATAATCTTTTGCAACTCATGCATATCAGTTTCTCGCTGAGTATTTACTCTAATAATCTCTACATACTCAACTTTTGGCTTTAAAATTGTAAGTACCTCTTTTGCATCTTTGTCACTCAAGATATTAAAAATAAGTACAACTCTGCCTTTTAGTGCTTTAACAATTGCCTCTGCTGCAAGTGTATTATGACCCACATCAATAGTAATATTCTCTCTTAATCGGTAAAACCTGCCAAAGAGTTTTAAGCTTTCTAAATCTTTTATATCATACTCTACACCCAAAGTATCAAGTGCTGCGATTGCAGTTTTAATATTCTCAAGTAGATACTCCGGGTATCCAAGTTTTTGGACAATACTCTCAGAAGTCTTCTCATTAAAACTTTTATCTTTACAAAAGAAAAGCTTACTCCCCTTACTCTTTGCAATCTCTTGCGCTATTTCATAAACCTCTTCTTTCTCTTGCTTCGCAATCACTACTTTTTGTGCCATTGCCTCTAGCTTTGTTTGCGCAACCTCTTTAATGGTTTTGCCTAAAAAGTCACTATGGTCTAAACCTATGGGAGTTATAACTGTTAATGCGTAGTTGGCAACACTTGTGGCATCATATTCACCACCAAGCCCTGCTTCTATAACCTGCAGATCGCAATTTTCAAAAAGTACAAAAGCTAAAAGTGTCAAATACTCAAAATAGCTCAGTTCAAATGCGACATCCTCTCCAAGCAGAGAAAAAAGTTTTTGATGTGCAGCTTCTAGCTCTGCAAAAGATGCAATTGTACCATTTTGCCAAAAACGCTCTTTAAAATCGAGTATATGCGGAGAGGTATAGTGCCCGACAGACAAACCACTTTTATATGCCAGATGAGCAAGGGCTCTTCCAGTCGAGCCTTTGCCATTTGTACCGATAAGTTGTACTCTTTTGGGGTGTTTTATATGAGATTCTATCAGTCTGTAAGCATCTACAATACGTTGTGGGTCAAACTCTTTATAATAGAGAGGTTTGCTCTCTAACAGCTCCTCGAAATCCATACTAAAGATATTCTGTACTTACTCTCTTAACTGCGCAAGAGGATCTCTTAAATCTTTTGCGTTAAAGATCTTATCCTCTTTTGTTGGAATAGGCGTCACAGTTTCGTTACTCTCCGGAGTTATTACTTCCGTTGTTCCGCTCTCACCCTCTACTGGAACGCTCTGCATAGGTGTCTCTTTACTCTCTGGAGTAGCCGCTTCCTCTTTTTGTGAAGCTTTAGCTGCAGCCACCTCTTCTTGGAATTTTTTGCTTCTGGTAATTACGGCAACTACAAAATCATCAAGTGCTTTATTAATGGCAACTTTTGCAGCCTTCTCTTTCTGCGCTGTTCCCAAAGCTGCCTGGGCAGCAACATCTACATACTCGTTTGTTACAATATTTTTGCTCCAAAACCCTTTTTTATCTTTTATAGCAAAAACAATTGCAGCATTAACGCTATAACGAATAACATTTCCATTCTCATCATAGTTTGCAGGAGATGTATTAATTGCATAGTCATTTACAACTATATAGTTCTTCGCTTCATTTACATTTTTTGTAACACTTAAATTTAGTCTATTTACAGCAAGTTGCGCAATTGTATCTTGCAAATAAACACCCGAACTTGGATCCTCAGGGTCAAGTTTTACTTTTACAACCACAGGGTTCTCAAATACCTCATTTGCATATACAGGTGCTGGTTTATAGCCACCACACGCACTTAATAATATTGCAACTACCACAGTTAAAAACGCTCTCATCTACTCTCCTTTTATTTTACTACAAGATTAACCAATTTATTTGGTACAAATATCTCTTTGATAATAGTTTTCCCATCTAGCCACTTTGTAACCTGACTCTTGGCAAACTCTATCACCTCATCTTTTGGCATCGCTGCATCTACACTTATCTCTGCACGTTTTTTCCCGCTAATAGTAACAGCATAGGTGATAGATGACTTTACAAAAACCTCCTCTTTGACCTCTATTTTCTCTTTTAGATTTTCTCGGTTAAAGAGCTCTTGGCTTAATTCGCTCGCAATATGTGGAACAATTGGCTCTAAGATGTGCAGTAATATATAGAGACCTTCGCTCCAGACAGCTCCACTCTCCTGCTTATCAAGAGCATTCAGAGCTTCCATCGAAGCAGCAATAACTGTATTAAATGCAAAACTCTCTGTATATACCTCTTGCGCTTTTTTCAACGCCTCATACACTTTTGCACGAGCTTCTTTCTCTGCATCACTTAATACAGAGTGGTCAATCTCTGGTAGAGTCTTTTGAGTAACTTTCTCTTTTTTCGAGTAGAGTCTCTTCAAGAACCTAAATGCACCCTCTACGGCACTGTCGTTCCACTCCAACTCTTTTTGCGGTGGCGCAGCAAAGAGCATAAATAGACGCGCTGTATCTGCCCCATACTCTTGCACAATGGCATCTGGGTCAACCGTATTCCCTTTCGACTTCGACATCTTCGCCCCATCTTTTAAAACCATTCCTTGTGTTAAAAGATTTTCAAACGGCTCTGTTACACCACAATACCCTAAATCTCTTAGCGCTTTGGTAAAGAACCTTGCATATAAAAGGTGGAGTATCGCATGCTCAATACCACCAATATACTGGTCTACATTCATCCAGTAGTTGCAATCTTCTCTATCGAGTGCCATCTCTTCCCACTTGGCAGGGTCAAGCGTATAGCGTAGTTGATACCAGCTACTCTGAACAAATGTATCTAATGTATCAGTCTCACGCTCTGCGTCGCCACCACACTTTGGACATTTACAATGTTTCCACGTTGGGTGGGTATCGAGTGGATTCCCCTCTCCGGTTATCTCTACATCATCCGGCAAGGTTACTGGCAGATTTTCTAACTTCTCAGGCACTAAACCACAACTTGGGCAGTGGATAAACGGTATCGGTGCTCCCCAGTAACGCTGACGGCTAACTCCCCAGTTTCGAAGCTTATAGTTTGTAGTTCCTCGACCTAACCCCTTACTCTCAAAAATCTCTATCACTTTAGCCTGCGCTTCAATGTTGGGTGTACCGTCAAGCTCTTGCGAATTCTCTAAAACCCCCTCACCTGTATATGGCAACTCTCCACCACTTATAACGCGTTTAATTGGTAGATTATACTTTGTAGCAAACTCAAAGTCTCTCTCATCATGCGAAGGCACTGCCATAACAGCCCCACCACCATAACTTGCCAATACAAAGTTTGCTGTCCA
>JANTGQ010000150.1 GCA_024762845.1 Nitratifractor sp.
GGCTATTCACTTAAAGGCAGTAGAGAGAGGGGCTTCTATTGTACGTTGCCACGATGTTAAAGAGCATAAGCAGGCTATTGCTGTGCAGAGTGCAATTCTATAAACTTGTGCTGTAATAGTGTAAAGGTACTCTATTTTACTCATATGGAAAAGATTTAACATACTATTAAGTGATTATTTGCAATAATCAACTATGTTTAAAAAGTTATTGACTTACCTATTTTTTCTTACTATTGCAACTGTTATAGCTGTCATAAGCATAGATTTGTATATGAGCAGCAGCGCAAAAGAGAGAATCTATACTTCTGTAGAAAAAGTGCCACATCGTGGGGTTGGACTTTTATTGGGTACTGCAAAGTATGTAAGTCGTGGAAAGATAAACTACTTCTATAAGTATCGTATTGATGCTGCCGTTGCACTCTTTCGGTCAAAAAAGATAGATGCTATCTTAGTCTCTGGTGATAATGCAACAATATACTACAATGAACCCTTAAGAATGCGTAGAGATTTAATAAAACGGGGTATCCCAAAGAGTAAAATCTATCTCGATTTTGCTGGCTTTAGAACGCTGGATTCTATTTATAGAGCGACCAAAGTTTTTGGGCTTAAAAAATATACTATAATAACGCAAAAGTTTCATCTTGAGCGGGCACTCTTTTTGGCGCGCAATTTAGGTGTAGATGCAATTGGGTTTGCGGCAAAAGATTTTAAAGGGACAAAAGCTGCGATGCGGATGCTCTTTCGAGAGTATGCTGCGCGCGTAAAAGCCTTTTTGGATATCTATCTTTTGCACACAAGCCCAAAGTTTATTGGCAAGTATGAAAAAATAAAAATAAAAGAGAATAGAGAGTGATTCAAAACGAAAAAGAGTATCAAGAGGCAGTTAAAAAGCTAAAAGTGTGGGCAGATGCCTACTATATTAATGATAATCCGATTGTAACAGATGAAGAGTACGACAAGCTCTACCATGAGCTAACAGCATTCGAAGAGAGCCATAAAGAGTTAATAGATTCTAGCTCTCCGACACAAAGGGTTGGTGCACCCCTTAAAGAGGGTTTTGTGAAAGCAAAACACCCTAGCAGAATGTGGAGTATGGAGGATGTTTTTGACGAGAGTGAACTGATTATGTGGCTTGAACGTATAGATAAAATAGAGCCTGTAGAGCAGTACTATATTGAGCCAAAATTTGATGGCGCGAGTTTGAACCTTATCTATGATGATGGAAAGCTGTTGCGTGCTATTACACGAGGCAATGGTGTCGAGGGCGAAGATGTAACGAGCAATGCAAAAGCGATAAACTCTGTTCGTTTAGAGATAGAGTATAAAGGTTTTATTGAGATTCGTGGCGAAGTGCTTATGAGCTACAGAGAGTTCGAGCGGCTTAATAGTGAACGTCTCGATAGAGATGAACAGCTGTTCGCTAATCCTAGAAATGCTGCCGCCGGGAGTTTGCGGCAGCTTGACCCGGCAATTGTTGCAAGCAGAAACTTACTCTTTATGCCGTGGGGTGTAGGAGTAAATAGCCTCGATTTTGACTACTTGAGTGATATGATGGACTATATCTATAATTTGGGATTTAAAGAGCCACCGCTTCGAAGAGTTGTCAATAGTGTTGCACAAATTGAGAGCATCTACCGAGAGCTAATAGAGTTACGACCAAAACTAGAAGTTATGCTTGATGGTATGGTAGTAAAAGCGGACTCTTTGGCAAAGCAGGAGAAGCTTGGTTTTACCCAAAAGGCGCCTAGATGGCAAGTTGCTTATAAGTTTCCTGCAATTGAGAAACAGACAAAAATTCTCGATATAATACTGCAAGTTGGCAGAACTGGTGTTATAACACCAGTAGCAAAGCTTGAGCCAGTTAATATAGAGGGTGTGGTAGTAGAGAGAGCAACACTGAATAACTTTGATTTTATCGATAAGTTAGGTGTTAAAATAGGAGATATGATTACACTTATTCGAAGTGGTGATGTGATACCTAAAATTATTCGGGTACTGCCAGAGTTTCGTGATGGTGATGAAAAAACTATTGAACATCCAATAGATTGCCCATCATGCGGGAGTGAACTTTTGGATGAGGGGGCATTGATTAAGTGCCAAAATCTTTCGTGCCCTGCGAGGGTTGTCAATAATATTATCCACTTTAGCTCCAAAGGGTGTATGAATATTGATGGTCTCGGCAAAAAAATTGTGGAGCTGCTTTACGAAAAAGAGCTTTTAAGAGATGTTGTAGATATCTATAGACTGAGCGAAAAGAGTGAAGTGCTACTTTCACTTGAGGGCTTTAAAGAGAAGAGAGTGCAAAAGCTCTTAGATGCTATTGAAGAGAGTAGGTCTAGAGAGTGCTGGCGTTTTGTAAAAGCATTGGGTATTGAGCATATTGGCGAAGTTGCTGCCAAAAAGATATGCCAAAACTTTAGAGAAGAGTTTTTAGATGCCAGCGAAGAGGATTTGATTGCAATAGATGGCTTTGGTGAAGAGATGGCAAAAAGTTTTGCAGAGTTTGCAAGGGTTAATAGAGACAAGGTAGTTAATCTATTAGAGTTTATTACTCTGCAGATGCCGCAGCAAGTTCAGACACAGAGTCCATTGAGTGGAAAAACTGTAGTTTTAACAGGATCAATGCAGAGACCAAGAGGAGAGATAAAAGAGCTTTTAGAGAGTATGGGGGCAAAGGTTACAGGTTCGGTGAGCAAAAAGACAGATTTTGTAGTCTATGGCGAAGATGCAGGTAGCAAGCTGCAAAAAGCAAAAGATTTGGGAGTTGCGACTTTAACGGAAGAGGAGCTTTTAGGGCTCATTGGAGAGTAAAATTTTATTTTTATGGTAAAATAGTTTTACTATTATAACAGGAGAGCCTATGAGACGACTATTTCTACTGCTTTTATTGCTATTATCGCCCCTAATGGCAAGTGGCATTAAATGGTATACAGATATCCCTAAAGCACAAGCGGCAGCACAAAAGAGTAAAAAAATTATATTTGTTTTTGTCGAAGCAGCTCACTGCCCATACTGTGAAGAGATGTTAAATGATACATTGAGCGATAAAGACGTAATACGAAATATAAATAATGACTATATTGCGCTAAAAGTAGACTTGGATACAAAAGAGGGGCAAAAGTACTTTGGCGCTACAACAGTAACACCAACAAGTTATTTTTATACACCAAACGGCAAGGTTTTAGATACTTTGGAAGGGCTGCAGAGTGTAGAGTTTTTCTTTTGGGGAATGAGCAAAGCGGAGAGACTCTTTAAAGAGATGCAAGGTAAGTAAGTGTTAAGAGTTCTATTTCTTATAATAATCTCTACCTTACTTTTTGCACAAGGTACAAAGAGTAATGCTTTGGTTAAAGCAGCACGAGCACAGGTTGGTGTAACAAAGATATATGACCCCGCATATGTACGGATAAAGTTTCCTATGGGTGATATTACTAAACTTCGTGGAGTCTGCACAGATGTTGTTGTTCGCGCTTTTAGGGGTATCGGAATTGATTTGCAAAAAGAGATCTATCTGGATAAAAAGAGGCACCCAAAGCGATATAGAGGGCTCTACTATACCGATAGACTCGACCCAAACATTGACCACCGAAGAGTAAAAAACCTGCAAGCCTATTTTGCAGCAAAGGGGTATAGAGTAAAGGGTGAGTTTAAAGCTGGAGATATTGTTGTATGGAAACTTCCGGGTAGTAACTTGGATCATATTGGTATCTGCTCAAATAGGGTAAATGGTGATGCTGAGCCACTTATTATCCATAACGTAGGTGCCGGTGCAAAAGAGGAAGATGTTTTACGAGAGTACTATATTGTTGACCACTTTAGGGTTTTTAAGTAGTGAGACTCGATAGTTATTTGGTTGAGAAGGGCTTTTTTGAGAGCCGTAACAGAGCCTCGCAGGCTATTAAAGAGGGGCAGGTCTCTGTTGGTGGCAAAGTGATAAAAAAGGGATCATTTTCTGTAGAAGAGGGTATAGAGCTATCTGTTCAAGAGACTAAATTTTATCTAAGCCGTGCTGCAAAAAAATTAGAGGAGTATCTTAAAGAGTACACTTTGCCAATTGCTGGTACGAGAGCTTTGGATATTGGCTCAAGC
>JANTGQ010000151.1 GCA_024762845.1 Nitratifractor sp.
ACTCTCTTCCCTTGAATAAAATTACCAATCGCTGCTCTATCCAAATCTTTAGGCTTTCTAGCAAGCAGATCTTCCACTGTAATATCTTGCAACCCACTCTCAATACCACCATCTGAGTTATACTTTTTAAACTCTTTTACGCCCAAGTGCTTAAGCTGTTCAAAGTAATCTTTAATCTCTATCTTATCCGAGACAATAGCAAGCTCTATACCATTGTGGTATTTTTGAATCTCCTTAAAACCCTTGTAGAGCACACCATTTATCTTAAATCCACTATGTTGACTATCAAAGAGAGCTACAGGCCAATATTTATGACTATTTTGCATCTTTTTAATAATCTCAGGTGCCAAATCTGGCTCTGCTACAACTAGTGTTGGTTTTCCAAGTGCACTTTTATTAAAAATCTCCAAAAAGAAACGCTTTATAACTCTCGCAATAAGTGCTATTGAGACAAATACAAAAAACTCTATCGGTATTACAGAGCGGGGAAATCCAGCAAAAAAACTTGTCCGCTCAATATAAACAATTGCAACAAAAAGAAGAGTTGTTAAAACAGTACTATAAACAATTAATATACTGTCTCTAAAACTAAAATAACGCCACGAAATTTTATAGATAGATGCCAAATAGAAAACAGTAATACGTAGAGGCACCAATACTAGTATCATCTCATAAATATTTATAAAATACTCTTTTGGTATTACAAAGTCAAATTTTAGTAAAAAAGCCATATAGATTGCAACAAAACTCGCAAAAGTGTCAATAGCGATAAAAAAAAGTGTTCTATTTAAATTCGAAGCTCTGTTCATTTTTACCTTTTTAAAGTGCTTTTAGCGTATGCAGAAGAAGTTTCATATCATTGAGAAACGATATATTGTCTATATAGTCATAATATAACTTTATCTTTTGTGGCAAAATTATATCTATATATGCCCTCTCTTTATCTTGATATTGCGACATTATCTCCTCTTCATTTCTAAACTCAATTGCGGCATTATCAGTAATTCCTGGTTTTACAGAGAGTACTTTCTTATACTCTTCTGTATATGCATCAACAAATTTTTTCAATTCTGGTCTGGGACCAACCAGACTCATATCACCTTTTAAAACGTTTAAAAGTTGTGGCAGCTCATCTATTTTTGTCTTTCTTATAAATCTGCCTACTTTTGTTATACGATTGTCGTCACTACTCGTAACTCCAGGTCCCTGACTGTCTGCTCCTACAACCATAGATCGAAACTTATAGAGATTAAACTCTTTAAAATCTCTACCGACCCTCTTTTGAGTAAAAAAAACAGGACCCTTGGAGCTAAGTTTTACCCATAACGCTATTATTATAAGAAGAGGGGAAAGTAGTAGTAATCCAATCAGAGATGCAACAATATCAAAAGCTCTTTTACCAAATTTCCTATACATTATATGCCAACAACCTCTATTACATTTTGAATAATATACTCAATCTCTTCATCGCTTAGATCCGGGTAAATTGGCAAAGAGAGTGACTTTCCAAATACGGTGTTTGCCACAGGATAATCACTATCTATATATCCATACTTCTCTTTATAGTATGGATGCTTATGTACAGGAATAAAATGGACACTGCAGCTAATTCCCCGACTCTTTAGTTCCTCTATTACACTATCTCTGTTCTCAACTTTTATAACAAAAAGGTGCCAAGATGTCTCTCTATCCTCTTTAATGACCGGAAGCTCGATATTTCTATTACCAGAAAAAGCCTCTATATACTTTTGTGCAATTTTTGTTCTTTTTTCTCGAAGCTCTTCCTGCTTTTTAAGCTGTACCAACCCTAGTGCTGCATTAATGTCGGTAGAGTTATATTTATTTCCGTTATCGACAATCTCATAGTACCAAGAACCTTTTGCACTGTATCTATCCCACGCATCTCTGTCTATTCCATGGAGCCTATTAACTCTAATATTTTTCGCATAATCAGAATTATTAGTCGTTGCCATACCACCTTCGCCTGTAGAGAGCGTCTTGGTTGCGTAAAAACTAAAACAAGTTATATCAGTTCTAGCCAAATTCCCAATCTTTACACCCTTATAATAGCTCGGTATTGCATGTGCTGCATCTTCAATAATATATAGTTTTTGACTCTTCGTTTTTTGTAAATTGCTCACAATCTCATATATCTCATCCATGTCACAAGGCTGCCCGCCAAAATGTACAGGAATAATTGCTTTTGTTTTCTCGGTTATTAAAGCCTCTATCTTACTTACATCAATATTATGTGTATCTTCTTCAATGTCACAAAGTACCGGCACTGCATCAAAATAAGTAACCACTTCTGCAGTTGCTACAAAAGTATTGGTAGGCAAAATTACCTCATCACCTCTTTGGAGTCCAATAGCTTTAAGTGCCAAGTGTAATGCAGCCGTCGCAGAGTTTAGGCAAACTGCCTCTTGACACCCTATATACTCTTTAAACTTCTCTTCAAACTCAACAACTTTTGGACCCATAGTCAGCCAGCCAGACTTTATTGCCTCTACTACTGCTTCTATCTCCTCTTGGCTTGTATGCGTTTTATGAAACGGTATCTGCACAATTATCTCCTGACTTTATATATTCTGCTATATGGAGATGCCACAACCAAGTCAAACAACTCTTTATCATAATTCCCCAAAAGTCCCATCTGCACATAGTTTGACGCCAATGTCTCTAAATCCATTACTATAAATTTACCATATGTTTTCATATACACTACAGCCAAGGTGCCATCGTTGTGGAGTATCTTTGGAAAGAGTTTAATATCTCCATTAGGCAAATTTTCAGTAGTGATAAAGTTTTTTACCTTCACAGCTTCTCTTCCAAAATAGAGCAAACCTTTTTTCTCATCATACACTAAGCCGTTAGAGATATAGAGTCTTCCTTGTTTTTGACTTCGTGGATACCCTGCATAGTAGACAACTTCACGCAAAGGCTTTCCTGTTACTAAGTCCAGGTTTCCAAAAAGCATAACGGTAGAGAATATATTTGCCATCTTATAGGGGAGGTAAATATAGACATCTCTACTCTTTTTAGGAAGTTCAAAACCCTTTTGACTCAACTTTGCAAGCAACTCTTGCGGGTCTCTAGGCTCTTTTGTTCCTCCCTCAAAAATAGCATTGGCAACGGCCCCATTCCCACTGCCAACGGCATGAGAGATGCTATCTTTTCCTATAAGTTGAAACTTTTTCGGTATTAGTTTTTCGTCCATGTTGTGTGCAAGATAGTTTTTATACGAATCTACAGCTTCTGTATAATTCTCTACTGCCAAGGCACTAAAGTTTGCCATAAGTTCAGGCGAATCTGACTGCAAAATCTTTGATATTATATAGTTATCATTTTGGTGTTTTCCGCCATCTATGAGTGTATTTGTGTCGCTATAGTACCATATTGGATAGCCATAATCCCACCAGCTTAGCGTATAGTCTTTATTTGTCGATATCTTCTTAAGTTTATCTAAATCTGCAACCTCTTGCTTTAAAAAAACAGGGCGAATTCCTTTATTATATTCCAGAATATGTTTGATATTCGGGTATAACAGTGCCAAAATTGCAAGAGTAGGCAATCCATACAGTAGCTTTTTATCTTTTGTATCAATAAGCCTTGCTATCTCCCAAAAAAGATACACCGCACCGATAGAGAGTGCAGGTATCGCATAAACTGTAAATCTTAACCCCCCTTTATAGGCAAAAAAACCAATCGCTACCAGCGGTAAAAAAAGTAAAAATTCTCTTTTCTTCCATACCAATACAGCATACCCAAAAAGAGCAATAAAAAATCCAATAACAGAACCCGATATTCTATCTGCAAATATAGCAAATGGTATCTTCCCGGCTTCGCTAATGGTCTGATGCACTTGAAAAAACTTTAGCCCCCCACTCAGAGCTACACCTGTTTGAATATACTCATACACTTTACCCCAAATAAGAGCAAAAACATTATTAAAAAATAGAAATGCAACTACAGCTATCACAGCTAAAACCATTTGAGTCTTTTTAGCTTTTAAAAATCCCCTATAGACAAGAATCCAACTAACAACTATTAAAAGAAGTCTCAGTCTCCAATCGATATCGAGC
>JANTGQ010000152.1 GCA_024762845.1 Nitratifractor sp.
GGGAGTGTCTTGCACCAGACGCATACTAAAAATATAGAAAAGTATGGTGGATTAATAAAATCTATGCCAATAACGGCACTTACTTTTCTACTTGCATCTATCAGTATTTCGGCACTTCCGCCAAGTAACGGTTTTTTGAGTGAGTGGATGATATTCCAATCGATGTTGGGCTCTTCTAACATTGCAGATACTACACTAAAGATGGCTATACCGTTTGCAATTTTTGCTCTTGCAATTACCGGAGGCTTAGCGATTGCCTGCTTTGTCAAGGCGTATGGGATTACATTTTTGGGACTGCACCGAAGCTCCAATGCAAAGCACGCCAAAGAGGTGAATTTTTTAATGGTTGCTGGTATGGTATTGATGTCAGCTGTTGTAATCTCTTTGATGCTCATAACCCCTTTTTATATCGATATATTTGATAAAGCTTTGGTGAGCCTTCATAAAGTCTCTGTATATGCTAAGATCTTTCCAGATGGTATTTGGCATATGCACTCTGTAGCTGTTCATGGTGGGGTGGTTTCTCCACTGGTTTTACTAATTGCTTTAAGTGGTATAACACTTTTAATGATCTTTGCATATAAAGCATTCAATGTAAAAACGCGTATTCACAACACCTGGGCATGCGGATACAAAACATCACCCAAAACTCAATATAGTGCAACAGGTTTTGCTGGTCCAATTAGAAGATTTTTTGACTGGATCTACCAATCTGATGAGCATATCCACAAAAAGAAAGTGTTAGATTTAGAGAGCAAATTTAAAGATTCGCACTACGAGGTACATGTATCTCCTCTTTTTGAAAAGTCACTCTATAAAAGCGTAGTGAGATTTAGTAACTATGTAAGCTACTGGGTCTACAGGCTTGCACACTTTGAAAAGACACGCTATGCAGCGATGATATTTAATTTGTTACTTTTTGTTCTCTTTAGTTACAGAATCTTTCTGCACCAATTCTCGTGGGGAACCTTTGTTCTTGAAGCAGTGGTAATGGCTGTAACGATAAAAGTTTTAATTATAGGAGAGAAGAGATGATTGCCTATATCTTTACAATAGTAGTGTTGCTTCTTATTGCGCCACTGCTGCTTTCGTTTATTAAATCGTTAAAGATGTTTCTGCTCTTTAAGCGCCCGGCATCTCTTTTGCAGGGGTATAGAAACTTTTCTAAATTAATGCATAAAGAGACAATTATCTCTAAAGAAGCAAGTTCTATCACGCGCTATGCACCTTTTTTGGTGCTCTCTCCTCTTTTGGTGATAATGTTTTTTCTCCCTCCGGTTGTGCATGGTGCCTTTTATGTGAGCTTTGTAGATGCATTTACAATAACTGGACTTATTGCACTCTCGACCTTCTTTCTAATGCTTTTGGGGCTAGATAGTGCCTCAGCATTTGGAGGTATGGGTAGCAGTAGAGAAGCATTTATCTCTGCGCTTGTTGAGCCAGCGATGGTCTTAACTGTTTTTAGCGTCTCTATGATGGCAGGCGATTTGGGCGTAGCACAGGCAGCGGTCAATTTGAGCGAGCACTTTCCAAAAGAGCATATGGCAAGTTTTCTCTTTGCAGGGATTAGCTTTTTTATCCTTTTGTTGGCAGAAAATGGCAGAATACCGATAGATAACCCCGAAACACACTTAGAGCTTACAATGGTTCATGAAGCGATGATTCTAGATATTACCGGTGTCTATCTGGCAATTATTGAGACAGCGGCATCTGTAAAATTTGTAATCTTTGCTTCGTTGTTTGTTTCGCTCTTTATTCCGTTTGGTTTGCAATTTAGTGTACCAATAGCAATAGCAATATTTATTGTAAAACTCTTTGCTGTCGCTTTTGTAGTCGGCTTTTTAGAGGTAAATATGGCAAAGCTGAGACTCTTTAAAGTACCAAACCTGCTTGGTATTGCAATTGTCTTTGCCTTTTTGTCACTAATAACATTCTATGTGTTGGGAGCATAAGAGATGATGGTAGATTTTTTTATAGGGCTTTTTTTGGCATCGCTGATAACTGCAATCTTTACAACAAGACTCTTTAGACTACTGTTATGGTACTCTTTTAATTCACTAACTTTGGGCATTTTAGCACTATTGATTGGTTTTAAAATAGATGATGGGGCAATGATAATAACAGGTATTGTAACGATTATTATAAAAGCGGTTGCTATTCCATATTTTTTAAAGAGCTTTTCGCAAAAGTTCCACTTTGTCAGACAGATAACGCCAAATGTACAAACACACCACGCTATTATGCTGGTTCCTGCAATTTTAGTGTTTACCTTCTACCTCTCGCAGCCCGTTACCAATATGATGAGTGGCAACACAAACTATGTTGCTGTGAGTATCTCTTCGCTCTTTCTCTCTTTAATGCTCATGATGGAACATAAAAATGTAGCACCCAAAATTATAGGCTTTTTAAGTATAGAGAATTCTCTCTTTTTACTTGGAATTACGGCAACAAACGGGATGCCAATGCTCGTTGAACTTGGGATTTTCTTCGACCTGCTTATGGCAATTATAGTCATAAATCTTCTGTTCCATCGCGAAGGATTCCAAGGAGCAAAAGATGCTTGAGTTTCTGCTTTTACCGTCGATTATTATCTTTATTCTCTCATTTATCAAAAGCGACAAGGTCAATATCCCTTTGGCATTTGTATCGTTTCTTTTGGTTCTGCCCGTTACAAAACTCCTCTTAATGCCAAAGCCATATGCAATTCTAGGCGACTATTTGGTAGCTGATAAACTGAGCACATATGTTCTTTTTGTCTCTTCTGTTGTGGCTATTGGTGTGGCTTTGGCTCTTTTGACACTGCATAAACATGTAAAGGTCTCGAAACATGCTTATCGACGATTTTACAGATTTTTTGCCATTTTTTGGGTGGGGTTGATTTTTTCGATACTTTCAAACCATATGGGTATCTACTGGATTGGTTTGGAGTTGGCAACGCTCTCTACTGTCTATATGATTCGAACAAACCATACAGATGCCGCGCATAAAGAGGCGTGGAACTATATGATAGTTGGAGCAATTGCTATCTCTTTAATTCTTTTTGGAATTATACTTATCTATGCAAGTGCAAAGCCAATTCTTGGTGAAGATGCGATGAACTTTAGCCTGCTTTTAGAGCACGCCAAAGAGATAAAGTCGCCATTCCTCTTTGAGCTTGGTTTTGCAATTACTACGCTTGGTATGTTTGTAAAGATGGGCTTCTTTCCAATGAACCTTTGGCTCTCCAACATAGAGAGGGCATCTTTTTACCCGGTAGCAGCACTATTTAGTGGTATTTTGGAGTCGGCAATTATAATTGGTTTTTTTAGGTTTAGTAAAATTGCTATGGTTATCAACTATGACCAGCTCTTTGTTTTTGTCTTTGCCTATACAATTTTAACAATCTTTATTGTGAGCTTTTTAATCTTTAGAGCAAAAGATTTTATTCGCCTCTTTAGTTTAAGTGGAATAGAGCATATGGCTCTGATTGCAATGTTTTGGACTAGCGGAGCACCATTTGCGGCACTTTTACACTTTGGTGCACACGCCTTTTTGAAACCTGCACTCTTTTTATCCACTGGAGTACTTGAGTCGAATGGAAAATATAAAATAGCAGGTGCTTTGCGTGGCTACAAAGGCTTTAAAGGGTCTCTTTTTTGGTTCTTAGTGTCGCTTTTTCTCTTGGCAATAATTTCGCTACCTCCTAGCCCAATGTTTTTTAGTGAACTCTACGGTTTTGGTTCTATGGTAAGTGTTGCGAAAGAGAGCCACCACCTGTTGGCAATGATAGGTGCTATTTTGCTCCTATTACTATTTTTGGCGTTGATTTTTTATAAATTTATAGAGATTTACCAATCGATGAAGTACGAAGGAGAAGAGGGTGAGAAAAAGGTATATCTAAGCGAGCTACTCTCGCTTGTAATTTTTGCAGTAGCAACTGCCTCTTTGATACTACCGCAAGTAATGAGTTATATAGAGGGTATCGCATGAGACTAATAGCAAGATTTGCAAGAGAGTTAGAAGAAGAGTTTGAAGTAATAACTGTTTATGAAAGTAAAACAGTAAGAGAACAGGTGCCCAAAGAGAAGCC
>JANTGQ010000153.1 GCA_024762845.1 Nitratifractor sp.
TCACTAAGAGGAATTAGAGCTTTCTCTTCCATTGTATTACGCAAAAAGGTAGATACCTTTAAAATAGCACTTTCTGCTTTGTTTGGGTCTTGGTGTATGAGTTCTGCGATGGAGTTGAGTGCATTAAAGAGAAAATGGGGATTAAGCTGAGTCTCAAGAGAGCGAAGGCGACTTTGTATATAGTCGTGGTCCACTATCTCTTTTTCATTTCTCATCTTGACAAAACGATAAAGCAGTGCTCCTACAATATAAGTTAACAGACCTATTGCAACTGCGATTTGATACTCTTGTGTATAAAAGAGTTGAATTATTTCTATATCTAATCTCTTAGCAAAGAAAATACTAAATAGTGTCCCCAGAAAACCTGAACAAAAAGAGAAAAATATTGCTAACGGCAACCAAAAAACTTTAGCAACCTTGGGCAATATCGTTTGGTTCATAAAAGTAATAAAAAGTAGAGAAAAAAGCGTTATAGAAAAGCCAAGCAGAGCACCAAAAAGTGCACCATGAAGCCACGGCATATCCAAAAGCCTATACCCTAGCGATGAGAGCAAAGTTGCAAAAGTAATACCAATAAGAAGTATATAAACCCAGTCAAAAAGTTTGATGCGAAGTTCTATATTATACATGCAAAAGCCTTCTAAGATTATCTACCCCAAGCATTACACCAGGCCACCCTTGTGCGGCATAAACCGTATCGCCAACATGATAGATCCCATCTATAGGGGTATCGTTTCCAGGGAGTTTTGGCAAAAAGTTTTTCATTGTAATGGCGTTTCCCCCTAACTGTGAACGGTTGATATAGCGTTGAAATGTTTTTGGGCTTGCTGCCATATGGTGCACTATCTCTTCTTTTTTAATATCAAGTATATCACATACAGACTTTAGCAATATACCCTCAAGCTCCTCTTTTTTCTGCCTATAATCTGCTTTATTCTCCCACCATCGTAGATCGGTATGGATAGAAGCCGTAACAGAGTAGCACCCTTGAGGAGAAATCACATTATCACTCTCATCAGAAAAAGAGACAAATAGAGCGTTTGAGAGAGTGTGTGGAAAAACTTTATCCTCTATTAGTTGGTAGTGATGCTCAAATTTTTTATTACTCTTAATTGTCATATAGAGCATAAATGAGCTTTGATAGTTATTTAGTTTCTCATACCTTTTATAGTAGTTTTTAATCTTCTCATTCCTAAATAATTTACCACTCTGATATATAGTGCTATTGAGTATGATATTCTTAGCTTCTATACACTCATTATTGGTATGTAAGACAAAGTGCTCATCAAGGGATTCAATAGTTGTTATTTGCGTTTTTCGCCTCACTTGCTTCATAGATGCGGTCATCCCATCAAATAGCTTTCCCATGCCACCTATGACATAGTGTGTTTCATTAAAGGTATAGCCTAGCGACAATGCGGCAGTAAAGAAATTTACCTCTTTGAGTTTAGCTTGGGCAACAATAAGCACTTGAGATTCCAAAAACTGCATATACTCCTTAGAGATTTCACCATAAAAATCTTTAATAAAATCAAGTGTATTTATACGCAAATAGCGCTGAAACTTAAAGAGAAGTGGGAAAAAACTTGCCATCGAGAGATACTTTTTTAATCTACTGCTTGTAGCATAATATTGCCCATGCATGGCATAAAACTCTTGCCCTATATCATAAACAAGTCTCCAAAATTCACGGTTTTTTGGATGAGGGTAATTATGTTCAACTGCTTCTAAAAATTTCTCAAGCTTTTGGTACCTTGGTGTTCTCTTTCCATTTTGAATAATTATAATAGATGGATCGGTAGCAATAAGTTCTGGTTTAAAACCGATTTCATCAAAAATATTCTTAACAATATGTCCCTCTTGGTATCCTGCAAGAGTAGTAGCACCGGTATTGTATCTATATCCTTTGTGTATAAAAGTAGAACTACAACCACCTAGATATGGCTCTTTTTCAAAAAGTACTGTCTCATAACCCTTTGCATCAAGGTAAGCTGCAATGCTGCTGCCACCAATACCAGAGCCTACTACCGCATACTCTATCATGCCGATTTTTTCATACTTTCATACAAATTTGTGATACACTCTACAAATGCAGGGTGATCATTGGGCGCTTTTGCCACTCTATACTCTTCAAATCCCAACTCCTGAGCAATCTCTCTATACTCAACGTCGAGCTCAAACTCAGTCTCAGAGTTATCGATGGTAAATGCTATAGGATAGATAATAACCTTTTTTTTCTTTAAAGACTTGAGTTTATCATCAAGATATGGTTTTATCCACTCCAATGGACCAAGTCTTGATTGATAAGCCAGATGAGTATTATGAAAATTTATACCCTCTTTTAAGAGTGCTCGCCTTGCATGGAAAAGATTATATTTAATATGTCTTTGATATTTGTCACCTTTATCAATAATCTTTTGAGGCAATCCATGAGCGGAGAAAATAAGTTCAAAATCTTGGGGATTATCCTCTCCAAGCGCCTCTTTAATGCGCTCTATCGAGGCATTAAGGTAATCTGGGTGTTTATAGTATTGCTCGAGCGTAATTACTTTTGCTTTTAATCCCATTTTCTTTACGCTTTTATAAAAGTCTTCCATGCTAGAGAGTGTTGTAGTAGTTGAGTAGTGAGGATAGAGTGGAATTGCATAGATTTCATCTACATCTTTTAACTTTTCAACTGCTTCAGAAGCAAAAGGAGGTGTATAGCGCATAACCATATGAACAGTTGCATCTACATTTTGCCCAAGCTTATCTATAAGCTTTTGTGTATATCCTACAAGAGGTGATTTACCACCAAGTGCTTCATAGTTACTTTTAGCCTCTTTTTTTCGCTGCCAGGTAATTAACTTTGCTATTATCATTCGTATAGGCTTTGGAGCTCCTATAATGCGCTTGTCATTAAACATATTGTTCAAAAAGACTTCAACCTCATCAAGATTATTTGGACCACCCATATTCAATAATACTATGGCACGTTTCATATCATTCTCCTATATTTTATATAGTATGATAGTAGTTAATGCCACAGTTTTGTAGTGCTTATTTGTCGATTGATACTATTGTGAAATAATCTCTCTCAATGCATCATCGATATGTTCATATTTAAAACGGTATCCTGCTTCCAATATCCTACGTGGATAAACCTCTTTAGAACCTGTAAGTACGGATGCTGCTTCGCCATACATGATACGAATGGCAAGTTTAGGAATTGGCAAAATTGTAGGACGATTTAGAGCTTTTCCCAAGGCTTTAGTAAAGGTGTAGTTACTCACAGGATGGGGTGATGTTGCATTAAAAACTCCTGTTAAATGATTTTTGATTACATATTGGTACATTCCAACCAAATCAGCCATATGTATCCAACTGGTTATCATCTTCCCATCACCTATGGTGCCGCCTACTCCCAATTTAAAAGGGGTAATCATTTGAGCCAGCGCACCGCCACCTTTTCCTAGCACAACACCAAAGCGAAAAATTGTTGTAGCTTTGGTGCAACGCTGAGCTTCTGCTTCCCACTCTCTTGCAAGCTTTCCTAAAAAATCATCTGCTAATTCCGTACAGCTCTCATCACATTTTTTATTATCCGGGTAGATGCCAATGGCAGAGGTGGATATAAAGTGTTTTACACTGCTTTGGTTTACAGCATTTACAAGCTTTTTAGTCGTTTCAATACGGCTTTCTAAAAGTAACTTTTTGTACGGGTCACTCCACCTTTTAATAATAGGCGCACCCGCAAGGTTAATTACTACATCAACATCTTTCAGCTTTTGCACTATTTTATTCTCATTATCATCTCTATCTATGATAACACAATCGTTAAAATGTTTCTGAAGCGCAGTTCCTACAAATCCACTGGCTCCTGTAAGTGCTATTTTCATAATAACCTCCTCGTATTTGGTTTTCTATAGCAATTTCTCTATATCCTCTTCTATCTCTTTTGGCTTGGTAGATGAACCATAGCGCTTGAGCACTTTTCCATTTCTATCTACAAGAAACTTTGTAAAGTTCCATTTAATCATTTCAGTTCCAAGTATGCCAGGTTGCTCGGACTTCAAGTAAACATAC
>JANTGQ010000154.1 GCA_024762845.1 Nitratifractor sp.
GGAACTCTTGGCGGAATGTTGGCGATGAATGCCGGGGTAAAGAGTTATGAAATCTTTCCGCTTGTGCAAGAGATAGAGATTAACGGAGAGTGGATCGATGCAACAAGTATAGAGCACGGCTACCGTTTTGCAAAACTTGGCGGTATTGCCACAAGGGTACGACTGAGCCTGAAAGAGGGGTATAGCGACTGCCTAAAAGAGGAGCTTCTAAATCTACGCAGTAATCAGCCAAAAGAGCCAAGTGCAGGAAGTGCGTTTAAAAATCCGCCAAACGACTATGCTGGGCGCTTGATTGAAGCGGTAGGCTTAAGAGGTGAGTGCATAGGTAATATGGCATGGAGTACTATGCATGCCAATTTTTTGGTAAATCTAGGTGGTGGAACCTATAAAGAGGCGCAAGAGTTGATAGATTTGGCGAAGAGTCGGGTAGAAAAAGAGTTTGGAGTGTTACTAAAAGAGGAGATTAAAATAGTATAATAGAAGAAATTACGAGCAGTTTTAGAGTAATTTTAGAAAATTTGATTATATTGTTTACTCCGATACAAAATTTGAAGAGCAGAAAAACAGGAATGAAAATGGAAAATTTAGATTTTATTAAGAGCGAAATGCTCACACATGTGGCGTTTAATACACATAAAGACCCAAAGAGTATTTTGGTAATTAATGGCGGCAAGAGGATTCAGCGTGAGCTGGAAAAGTACAATACATATAGCGAAATTGTGCATATAGATGGTAGCGATACAGTAGAAAAGCTTACGGCGCTAGGAGCGAAGAAGTTCGATTTGGCAATTGTATCTACACCTGAGTTTACAGCAGACAGAGAGTTTTGGATTGAGTTGACAAAAAATTTGGATCCAAAAGCGGTAGTTGCTATTGAGATGAGCAACCTTTTTATAAACAAAGAGCAGGCAAAAACAGAGCTAAAATTAGCAGGAAGTGTATACCCAATAGTTATGCCATACCGTTACGATAAGGCGGCTGATGAATCTATTTTAAGCAGTGAGTACCTTATGCTTGCAAGCCGCTTTTACCACCCAACAGCTGATATTAACTTGCAAAGAGCAGATTTGACTGAAGGTTTTGCATACTACAACAGCGATGTTACAATTGCTGCATTTGCAACACCTACATTTATATACAATGAGTATCTAGGGTTTATTAAACGCTAATGTTTCAATACGCAATTGTTCTCACAGGCGGGATTGCCAGTGGCAAGAGCACCGTGTCTTCTCTTATGGCGCTCAGCGGCTTTCGTATTATAGATGCAGATGCAATTGCACATGAGGTTTTAGAGAACTCTAAAGCGCAGATTGTAGAGCATTTTGGCGAAGAGTTTATAGTGCAGGGGCGTGTTGATAGAAAAAAGCTTGGCGCACTGATTTTTGCAGATAAGCCAAAGCGCCTGGAGTTAGAGTCTATTGTTCACCCAAAAATAAAAGAGCAAATAGAGGAAGAAGCGCAAGAGCAGGAGGCTTTTAAAAAGCCTTATATTATTGACATCCCGCTTTTTTTTGAAAGAGAAGGTGTCTATAAGATAGATAAAGTAATTGTTGTCTACACCCCACAGAAGATTCAGCTAGAACGCCTTGTAAAGCGAGAGGGATTGAGTGAAAAAGATGCAATGGCGCGAATTAATGCGCAGCTCTCTATTGAGAGTAAAAAGGAGAGGGCTACCTTTTTGATAGACAACTCAAAAGATCTGCGTCACCTTCAAAATGAGTGCGAAAGAGTAAAAGAGGAGATTTTAAATGCATGTAACTAAATATAATGCGAGTGGAAACGATTTTATAATTTTTCATGACGAAGCAAAAAAAGATCGTCACGCTTTAGCACAGGTACTCTGCCACAGACAAAGTGGTGTTGGTGCAGATGGTATGGTGGTGTTGATACCGCATCCAGAGTACGACTTTGAGTGGGAGTTTTACAATAGCGATGGCTCAGAGGCGACGATGTGTGGCAACGCGACAAGAGCGGTTGCGCATTATGCGATAGAGCATGGCATAAGTATTAACTCAAATGCTGAATTTCTAACAGGTGCTGGAGTAATACGCGTAAATGTAAATGGTGATTACGCCGTTACAGACATGCTGGAGCCTAAAATTTTAGAGAAAGATATAGAGGAGTTCGGGCAGCAGTGGTGGCTGATCGATACAGGAGTGCCACATTTGGTAACAGAGGTAAAAAAAATTGAAGATTTTAACATCGAGCAGGCGAGAGAGCTTCGAGAGAAGTACGATGCCAATGTAAACATCTATTTTGTAGATGAGAGTAGCTTGAGAGTGCGCACATACGAGCGTGGCGTAGAAGATGAAACGCTCGCATGTGGGACTGGTATAATGGCATCTTTTGTCAAAGCCCACTCCCAAGAGAAGGTAAAAGATATAACTGCAGTTTTTCCAAAAAGTAATGAAGAGCTCTATGCAGAGTATGATAATGGAAGCTATAAATTTGGCGGGAAGGTATCAAAAACATTCGAAGCAGAAGTAACGCTGGATTTAACTCGATATATGTTTTAACTATGTAAAAGCAGTAGTATAATTTTGATACTTTTGCTTTTTTAACTCTCTGAACTAAATATAAACTCTTTAGATTTTTGATAAAAAAAGGCAATAAAAATTACAATTATTTTGGTAAAATGGCTTATCTGAAATTTTAAGTTTTTTTTACTATAATTTCAGACTCTTTGGTCGCGTAACTCAGTGGTAGAGTGCTTCCTTGACATGGAAGTGGTCACTGGTTCAAGTCCAGTCGTGACCACCATACATATTTCTTGCATATAGAAACCTCTAAAAGTAAAAAACAACAAATTTGACATTATGTTAGCGTTAAGCTATACTTCTTCAGTTCTACACTTTTTATATATGACAAATTGAAATATTTAAAAAGTGGAGGGCAAAACTATTATATAATACGTATATCTTGTTGGGCATGAATCACAATTTTGTGGGGTAGTGTTTGCATGATAGACTATTTGCTTCGGCAATAAAAACCAAGGAGAAGAAATGACTAACATGAAAAAAGGTATAATCTTAGCGGCTGCTGCTATTGCTGCAATCGGATTTAGTGGATGTACACAACAGGCTGCTGCATCTACAGGCGGATCAAAAGTAAAAGCTGCTGCACCAGCAGATTTAGGGCTTTACCCACCAAATGCTCAGCCAGGACACTGCTATGCAAAAGTATATATTAAACCTAAGTATGCAACAAAAACTGATAAAGTTGTAGTTGATGAAGGTAGCGCAAAACTAAAAGTTATTCCAGCTAAATTTGGTACAAAAACTGAGAAGAAACTTGTAAAAGAGCCTGGTTATAAATTAGTATGTAAACCACCTGTTTATAAAACAGTAACTGAAAAAGTTTTAGCAAAACCAGCTAGCTACAAGTTGGTAACAGTTCCAGCAACTTACAAAACTACAACTTCTAGAGTTATGGTTTCTCCTGAAACAACTGAGTGGAGAAAAGGTAGTGGTGTAACAACTCCAATCGCTAGTGGCGGTAGAGTAACAGATGTTAACTGTTTGGTAAAAGTACCAGCGAAATATAAAACTGTAACTAAAAGAGTAATGGTAACTCCACCAACAACTAAAAGAGTTCCTATCGCTCCACAGTATAAAACTGTAACAAAAAGAGTAATTGTTAAACCAGCTGAAACGGTAAAAATTCCTATTCCTGGAAAATACAAAACTGTAACTGTAAAAACAGTAGTTGAGCCAGCAAGAACAGTTGAGATGAAAACACCTCCAAAATATAGCACTGTAACAAAAAGAGTTAAAGTATCTAACGGTTACTACACATGGCAACAAGTTAACTGTAGAACAGTTAGCCACTAAGACTAAGTACCCTCTTGGGTGCTTATAAAATTCGATCAAACTTACCATATAAACTATTTTTTGCAATAATCTTCTATCTCAGAATACTTTTTTATCATCGAAAATACAACTATTTATATCAATATATCTTGATTAGTATAGTTTATTATGTTATAATTTCCTTACCTGCTATGCGAGGGGAAGAATGGAGCATTTTTTAGAGACTATTGGT
>JANTGQ010000155.1 GCA_024762845.1 Nitratifractor sp.
TTTTGTAACTCTGGAGCATGTGTATCAAATTGTGCTACCTTTGATAGGTCATGATTGGAACTACTTTGCTCTTGCCATAAAAGAGTTTTAGTGCCATTGTTCTCGAGTTTATATATCTTTACTGTAGAGCCACCAAGTAGACCCAATCTGGCATTTGCAAAGGTACTTACACGCACATGACGACTTAGAGTTGTACTATTTCCAGCCTTGTCGCTCACACTGTAGACAATAGTGTAGCTGCCAACACTATTACTATCTACACTACCAGAAGTTGTGATTTTCTGACTTATCTCGCCATCATAGTCATCATTGGCTTCGGCACCGGGGTCAACAAAAGTGTTATGCAGCCCTATTGTTATATTGGACTCTCCAAGAAGTTTTAGTGTTGGCGCAGTAGTATCAACCGGTTCAGGAGCTTTTTTTCTAGTTGTTACACTTTCACAAGCGTTAAAAAAAGTTAGTGATATTAATAGTAATAGAATGTAGTACATAAATTATCCTTTTGAATATTATCTATATAATACCATAAAACGGATAATTTAAATATTAATTTATGTAAATTTTATGTTTTTTAACTAAGAGGCACCTCTAAGGTTTTTAACGAAACTTGTGGCGTAAAGATAAGATACGATCTGCAACCATACTCCCAAGCTTTCTAAAGAGAATTTTATGGGCTTTTCTATCGGCATCGTCATAACTTAAGAAAGAACCACTTTTAAGTAATACATTATAGGTAAAGCTGTTTTGATAGTGTGATTTGCCATACATTGTATAGGTAACAACAACTTTTACTCGTCTGTCTAGACGAAATTGCGGCTTATAGTGGTAATCGGCTTTAAATCTGTTTTCATCGAGTATAGTTTGATTAAAATGAACTTTTAAATGTGCATCTGGGTTAAACTCTAGTTTTGCTCTACGTAACTCAAGCATATCTGATAGACTCTGTTTAAAAGTTTTTCGATCAATATAGAGAGTGTTTCCACTAATTTGAGCTAAATCAATAAGGAAAAGATTTTTCTCATGTACCCTTTTCTGACTTGGGGCTAAACCTTTGTCGCTGACTAAGACACCATTATTGCTACAGGCAGAAAATAGCAGTGTTAAAGATATAAGAAGCAGTAGTTTATATGACATATATTCTTCCAATTAAATTGCATTAACTCAGATTTCGCATTAGAATTGCTTGAAACCTACCAAACGCTTGTGCTGTAGGTATTTGCAGAAAACTTAAGGCGCACCCGTAGGTGCATCGATAGTTTCTGCGTAAGTGCTTACAGTGCAATGGTTTGTGTAGAGTTCTGCAATCTCTAATGCGAAATCTGGGGTCAACTATATTATATCGAAATATTAAAAAAATATCTAGCCAATGTCACAAAAGCATAAAGTCTAGAGTTCTATGTTATAATTTAGCTAGAAGAATTGAGTAAAGAAAGCTTGTTTTGTAGTTGGCAAGTTAATCAAAGAAGGAAGAAAATGAAGGGTATTATTTTAGCAGGTGGGAGCGGTACGAGGCTCTACCCAATTACCAAAGGGATAAGTAAGCAGTTAGCACCAATTTATGATAAGCCGATGATCTACTATCCGCTCTCTATTTTGATGTTGAGTGGAATAAAAGAGGTTTTGATTATCTCTACTCCTACTGATCTTCCGAGATTTAAAGAGCTTTTGGGTGATGGAAAAGATATAGGTATGGAGTTCTCCTATGTTGTACAGCCCTCACCCGATGGTTTAGCGCAAGCTTTTTTGCTTGGCGAAGAGTTTATTGGTGACGACGATGTCTGTTTAGTACTTGGAGATAATATCTTTTATGGGCAGGGGATGACGAATCTTTTGGCAGCTTCTGTGCAAAATGCCGAAAAAGAGAACGCAGCAACTGTCTTTGGCTACTATGTAAAAGACCCAGAGCGCTATGGTGTAGCAGAGTTTGACGAGAGCGGTAAGGTAACTTCGATAGAGGAGAAACCAGATGTTCCAAAGAGCAACTATGCTGTTGTGGGGCTCTACTTCTACCCGAACGATGTTGTAAAAAAAGCTAAAACGGTGAAACCAAGTGCCAGAGGCGAGTTAGAGATTACAACGCTCAACCAACTCTATTTAGATGAGCAGCGCCTTAAAGTAGAGCTAATGGGTAGAGGCTACGCATGGTTAGATACCGGTACGCACGAGAGTCTGCTAGAGGCGTCGAACTTTATACAAACAATCGAGAATAGACAAGGCTTAAAAGTTGCATGTATCGAAGAGATTGCTTTTGAGATGGGTTATATTGATAAAGAGAAACTTTTAGAGTTGGCAAAGCCGCTGAGTAAAAACCAGTATGGACAGTATCTGATTAAAAGAGCCCACGAGGGCAGAGTTGTTCGCTAAAGAATAAAAAACGAAGGGTGAGAATGGGAAAAAAGTCTATTTTAGTAACAGGTTGTGCAGGTTTTATTGGTTCAAATTTTGTACCATATTTTTTAGAGAAGTATCCAGAGTATCATGTAGTCAATCTTGACCTATTGACATATGCCGGGAACTTAGAGAACTTACAAGAGGTGGAGAAAAACCCCAACTACTCATTTGTTAAAGGCAATATCTGCAATAGAGAGTTGGTTGAGTATATCTTTGATGAGTTTGATATCAGAGGAGTTATCCACTTTGCGGCAGAGAGTCATGTTGATAACTCTATTAAAAACCCGGGTATATTTGTAGAGACCAATGTTAATGGTACTTTTACACTCCTGGATGTCGCTTATAAAAAGTGGATGCAGAAGCCATTTGCATATAAAGATGACTATAAAGGGTGCCGATTCCACCATATCTCTACAGATGAGGTCTACGGAACACTTGGCGAGAGTGGTCTCTTTACAGAAGAGACACCATATGCACCAAACTCTCCATACTCAGCGTCAAAAGCATCTAGTGATATGATTGTGCGCTCATACAACGAAACCTATGGAATGAACACAGTTATTACAAACTGCTCTAACAACTATGGACCAAAGCAGCATGATGAAAAGCTAATCCCTACAATTATACGTAAAGCATTAGCAGCTGAGTCGATACCAATTTATGGTGATGGTAAAAATATTCGTGATTGGCTCTATGTGCTTGACCACTGCAAGGGTATAGATTTAGTTTACCATACAGGAAAAGAGAGCGAAGTCTATAATATTGGTGGGCGAAACGAACGCACAAACCTACAAATTGTTGATACAATTACCTCTATCTTAGACGAGAAAGTTCCGGCAAAAGAGCGCATAGGAAAAGAGAGCTACAAAGAGCTTATTACCTTTGTAGAGGATAGAGCAGGGCATGACAGACGCTACGCAATAGATGCAACTAAACTCGAAAACGAACTAGGCTGGAAGGCTGATGAAAACTTTGATACCGGTATTGTAAAGACAATCGACTGGTATCTTAAGAAGTTTGGAGTTTAATGAAACAGCTAAACACTTTGATCTACTTGGCACGTTAAGGTAGAGCTATGGAGAGAAGTGTAACTGTTATTATCCCAACCTTTAACGGCATGGGGTATCTGCCGCAACTTTTTGAAGTACTGAAAAATCAGACTCTCAATTTTGAACTGCTGGTTATAGATTCGAGCTCTACAGACGGCACGGCAGAGTTTGTGGCAGAGAGAGCTGATCGTGTAATTACCATAGAACAGCGCAACTTTGACCATGGCGGAACCCGTACAATTGCAGCAAAAGAGGCGAGTGGCGAGATACTTCTTTTTTTAACACAAGATGCTTTGCCTACAGAGAACACTACATTCGAAAAGCTTCTTTCTGCTTTTGATACACCGGGCGTTGTAGCAGCTTTTGGCAGGCAGCTACCCTATAGAGATGCAACACTCTTTGCCAAGCACCTAAGAGCCTTTAACTACCCCAAAGAGTCCTATATACGCAGCTTTGAAGATAGAGAAAAGTATGGCTTAAAAACTGCATTTCTCTCCGATAGCTTCTCTGCATATAAAAAAAGTGCTATGGAGGATGTTGGATGGTTTAAAGAGGGGACAATCTTTGGCGAAGATATGCACCTGC
>JANTGQ010000156.1 GCA_024762845.1 Nitratifractor sp.
AGTAGAGAACCTGGCTACAATAGACGAACACGTAAAAGAGCACCTTAAAGAGTGGGACTATGAGCAAATTGGCAAGATAGAGAAAGCCATTCTTCGCTTAGGAGCGTATGAGCTAATTATCGATAATAACGACAAAGCAATTGTAATAAACGAAGCAATAGAGCTTGCAAAAGAGCTTGCAGATGATAAGTCACCGCAGTTCATAAATGGTGTTTTAGACTCGCTGTCCAAGGAGAAGTAATGAGCCTGCATCTGAATTTAAACAGACGCCTAAGCAAAGAGGAAGCTGTAGAGCTTATTCTACATGGTGACCTAAAAGAGCTTGGTCGTTTGGCGTACCAAAAAAAGCAGCAACTGCACCCAAAAGGTGTAACAACTTTTGTTGTCGATAGAAATATCAACTATACAAATATCTGCTGGGTAGATTGTGACTTTTGCGCTTTTTACCGCCACGAAAAAGATAACGATGCCTATATTCTAACTTTTGAAGAGATAGACCAAAAGATAGATGAACTCCTGGCAATTGGTGGAACACAGATACTCTTTCAAGGTGGAGTACACCCAAAATTAGAGATAGAGTGGTACGAGGATTTGGTAGAGCATATCCACCAAAAGTATCCGCAAGTAACCATTCATGGCTTCTCTGCTATTGAGATAGACTATATTGCAAGACGCTCAAATATATCTATACCAGAAGTGCTACAGCGCTTAAAGGACAAAGGTTTAAGCTCTATTCCAGGTGCCGGTGCAGAGATACTAAACGACAGAGTTCGTGATGTTATCGCCCCCAAAAAACTCGATAAAGACAAATGGGTAGAGGTACACAGAGAAGCGCATAAGCTTGGCATAAAATCTACAGCAACTATGATGTATGGAACTGTAGAGACAGTAGAAGAGATTGTAGAGCACTTCGACGAAGTTCGCAGACTTCAAGATGAAACAGGTGGTTTTAGAGCCTTTATTATGTGGTCTTTCCAGGGTAAAAACACTGCTTTGGCAGCAAAATATCCAGAGATTAAAAAGAAAAGCTCAAACACATACCTAAAACTCTTAGCCGTTGCAAGACTCTACCTAGATAACGTACCAAACATACAGAGCTCTTGGGTCACACAAGGCAGTTACATAGGACAAATGGCACTGCTTTGGGGTGCAAATGACTTAGGTAGTACTATGATGGAAGAGAACGTTGTCTCTGCCGCAGGTGCTGCAAACTCTATGAACCAAGAGCAGATGATAGCCCTTATTCGCGACATCGGCGAAAAACCGGCAAAAAGAAATACAGCATATGAGATACTAGAGAGATATTAGCCCAAAGGCACACAATGACAAAATTTATACTTATTTTTCTACTACAAGGATATTTAATGGCAGCTACTTTGCTAAAGAGAGATATTAACGGAATTGAAGTTCCAATTATTTTAGAGCACGATAGTCGTTTACCTTTAACCACAGTTGAGTTTATATTTAAAGACAGCGGTGCAGTTGCCAGCTCTAAAGCCGGTTTAGTCTCGCTTGCTGCAGATTTACTAAACGAGGGTACAAAAAAAGAGGGTACAGCAGCATTTTCCAAAGAGCTCGAGAATCGCGCAATCAGTTTTAGTGCCAACAGCGGTAACGAAACATTTGCATTTACAATAGATACCATAAAAGAGCAGCTTGACTTTGCGGTAGAGAGAGCAACAGCCCTGCTAAAAGACCCAAACTACACAGAGCAAACATTTCAAAAAATTGTAGATAAAAGAGTTGCAACACTTATTAAGAAGAGTGATGACTTTGACTATATTGCCGGCAATGGTATACGAGCACTTCTTTTTGAAAAGAGTAACTTTGCGCTTCCTAAACTTGGTACCCAAGAGAGTATAAAAGCGCTGACTCTTAAAGATTTAAAAAACTATATAGAAAACCATATTCGCATTAATAATTTAATAGTAGTTGCTGCCGGAGATATTGATGAGAAGAAGATAAAAGCATTAACAACTCAATTTGCAGCTGCTCTCAAAGTGGGGAGTGTTAAGCCCCTACCTAAGGTAGAAGCCTCAAGCAAAGAACTGATAAAAGAGGTTAGTGACGAAACAAAACAAGCCTACATCTACTTTGGAGCTCCATACAATATGGAGGTGAACGCAAGCGACAGATATATAGGAAAAATTGCATCATTTATATTAGGAAGCGGTGGCTTTGGTAGCCGTCTAATGGAGGAGATTCGTGTAAAAAAAGGACTCGCATACTCTGCCTATAGTCGTTTTGCAGTAAATAGAACAAACAGTTACTTTAGCGGATACCTCCAAACTAAAATATCGAACCAAAAAGAGGCTGTAGATACTGTAAAAGAGGTTGTTGCCGATTTCGTAAAAAATGGCGTAACGAAAGAGGAGCTAGAGAGTGCTAAAAAATTCTTTCTAGGTAGCGAACCTCTACGAGTAGAGACCCTAAACCAAAGAGCCAACAGAGCATTTAACGAATACTACAGTGGGCAAGGCTTGGGCTACAGTAAAAAAGAGTTGGCATTAATAGAGAAATTAACACTCAAAGAGTTAAACGACTTTATACACAAACACAGCGAAATATTAAAAATGAGCTTCTTTATCGTAACCAAGAAATAGATGTTTGATAAGAGCGATATACCACTCCTTAAAAAATTAAAGAAGAGAACTCTTCTTGATTTGGCTCTTACCCTGCCCCAAAGCTACAGCGATACAACATTAAGTAAAACATTAGAAGATGGCAAAACCGTTACCGTAAAGGTAGAAGTTTTACGCACAAATATGCATAACGGCAGATTAAAAGTTGACTTTTCACTTTCAGACTTTAATCGCACTGCAAGCGCACTCTTTTTTAAAACCACCCCATACCATATAGCAAAATTTAAAGCTGGAAACGAGCTTGTAATATCTGGACGTACCAGCTACTTTAATGGACAACTGCAGATTAACCAGCCTAAAATTCTTAGCCAATATGGAATAATAACACCCAAATATAAAACCACGCTCAAAGAGAGTGAGATAAAAAAACTAATAGAGAAATATATAACAAAAGAGACACTGCACAATGCCGCCTTGTATGACTATGAGATAGAAGCACTCCTAAAACTGCACTCTCCACATACAATAGAAGAAGTTTTAGAAAATGGTAAAATAAAACAAGAGTATCTTACTGCACTAAAGTCTGTAGAAGCTTACAACCATTTAATAAAGCTAAAACGAAAACGCACCTTCTCTCCTGCACTTAAGTCGCTAAGTGGTGATATAACACCATTTATAAATGCCCTCCCTTTCAAGCTTACACAAGATCAGCTAGATGCTATCGAAGCTGTTCAAAAAGATTTAGCAAACAGCGAAAAAGCAGCAAAAAGAGTTATTATCGGAGATGTCGGCAGCGGTAAAACAATGGTTATACTTGCAGCCGCATTAATTGCTGGAAAAGATAAAACTATACTTATGGCACCAACATCCTTGCTAGCATGGCAACTCTACGAAGAGGCAGAAAAATTTCTTGCACAATTTTTAGATATCGCATACGTAAGCCAAAAAAAGAGTTGCGGCGACTATACTAAAGCAGATCTTATCATAGGCACCCACGCCCTACTCTACAAAAAAGATTTACCGCAAGTTGCACTATTAATAATAGATGAGCAGCACAGATTTGGTGCAAACCAGCGTGCCCTATTAGAAGCCATGGTAAAACAGGGCGACAAGAGTGCACACTTTCTACAACTCTCAGCTACCCCAATACCGCGCACTCAGGCGATGATAGAGTCTGAACTTATAGACATTACCACTATTAAAATGCTCCCTTTTAAAAAGCAGATAGAGACAACAGTGATTAAAAAGCAAGACTTTAGCAATCTAGTAGAGCATATAAAAACAGAGATAGCAAAAGAGCACCAGATAATTATAGTCTACCCGCTTGTAGAACCAAGCACAGAGGTACCCTACAGCTCCCTAACAGAAGCCAAACCCTATTGGGAGAAAAACTTCGAAAAGGTCTACACAACCTACGGCA
>JANTGQ010000157.1 GCA_024762845.1 Nitratifractor sp.
TCTGCATTTTTTGCAAGTTGTCGGAGTTTCGCCCTCAAATGCCCACTGATGACCGCAATCTTGACAAGTCATTACCGGAATCTGGTGTCCCCACCAGAGTTGGCGGCTGATACACCAGTCTCTTAAATCGCGCATCCAAGCATTGTAACTGTTTATCCAGTGATCTGGGTAAAATTGTGCTTCGCCATCGTTTACACGCTTAATTGCATCGCTTGCAAACTCTTTTTTTACAAACCACTGCTTTGAGATATAGGGCTCTACAACATTATGGCAACGATAGCAGTGCCCAACCTGGTGTTGGTGCTCCTCTATTTTTTCTACAAAGCCCTCTTCTTGCAGTTTTGAAACTACTGCTTCTCTAGCCTCCAGACGCTCCTGCCCTTTAAACTCGCCACAGTAATCATTTAATATACCATCTTCATCAAAAATTGTAATAAACTCCAAGTCGTGTCTTTTACCAACTTCGTAGTCGTTCGGGTCGTGTGCAGGAGTAACCTTTACCACACCTGTACCAAACTCCATATCTACATGCTCATCGGTAATTATCTCTATTTCGCGCCCTGTAAGTGGCAGTTTTGCCTTTTTGCCCACAATATCTTTATAACGTGCATCATCGGGGTGTACCATTACTGCAGTATCTCCAAAGTATGTCTCTGGTCTTGTAGTTGCTACAATCACTTCGCCACTGCCGTCACTGAGTGGATACTTTAAGTGGTAGAGCTTGCCGGCATGGTCTTCGTACTCGACTTCGATATCGCTGAGCGCTCCATCGTGGGTACACCAGTTAATCATATAATTACCTTGCACTATATAGCCATCGTCATACATCTTTTTAAATGCTTTTTTAACGGCATTTGCAAGACCATCATCCATTGTAAAACGCTCTCTGCTCCACGCGGGGCTAACACCAAGATAGCGTAACTGACTTGTAATAGCATCTTGAGAGTTCTCTTTTTGTTGAAAGCAGAGTTTTAAAAACTCCTCTCTACCTATCTCTTCTTTTGTTTTACCCTCTTGAAGCAGCTGTTTTTCGACAACATTCTGTGTTGCAATCCCTGCGTGGTCAACACCCGGTTGCCAAAGTGTTTTAAAGCCATCCATTCTTTTATATCTGACAATAATATCTTGCAGTGTAAATGTAAGCCCATGCCCAATATGTAAACGCCCTGTAACATTTGGCGGTGGCATCATTATAGAGAAGCTCTTCCCCTCTTTTTGGATTTTACTATTGCCATCTATTTCGAAAAATCCCTGCGCTTCCCAAAATTTATAGTAGTTTTGTTCGATATCTTTTGGTGTATAACGACTCTTTTCGCTCATCTGTGTAACCTTGAGTAATTTTTTTATGATTATATCCAAGATTTACTTTTGCATAAGAAAGCCCCAAATCTCCTTAGTCTCCGAAGCAATTTTTACTGTTTTTCATTAAAATAACTTAATTTAATAAGATAATATGAAGTAAAATTCTTTATAATAACATAAAACAAACACAACAAAATAGGAAAGATCAATTGAAAAACATTGTTATTGAAGCTGGCTCCTTATTGTGTTATGCTATAGAAACGCTTAATTATGAGAGAGTTTTACATCCATTTTTTACCTCTACTTTTAAAAACGGCGAACAGAAATTTGAACAATTTAAAGACCTCTCATATGAGAGCAGTATCCCTAAAGCGATAGAGGCTTTTCACTCTAATTGCAGTGATGCAGATGGCGGGATAGTTATCTATCCTGCAGAGATTGAGGAGAATAATAAAAGATTACCTGTTATTATTGTTATGATAAAAGAGTATAGCCAAAACCGCCACTTAACAATTGCTCAGCACTATACTTTAAAAGATGGTCACTACTCACCGGCTTTGTATGAACTTTTAGACTTCAGTCTCTTTTTGGCAGATGAGTTAAGAGACTTGGAGCAAGCTTTTCTTGCAGGGACCGAGACTTATGCTCGACTGCACAAAATTACAGAAGCATAATCACCCCCTACTTTTAACAATTTAAGATAAAATTACAGCTACTACCTCTAAGGAAATAACACAGTGGCAATGAACACACACGAACTGCTTACAAAGCACCCTCTTCAATTTGTATTCGGTGCGCTTGCGGTTGCCGGGATTATACTTACATTTGGTCCACTTTTTACTGTTTTGTTAGCTCTTTTTCTCTTTTTACTTTTTAATACTATTCGTCTATACAAAGAGATTTTCTCCAAAAAGAACCCTAAAAAGAAGCTTTTAAAGATGCTTGCAGGAAAGATGGTTTTTGACAATAATGTCTGGATGGGAAAAAAATATGACCTGCTCTTTGATAATATAAAATTTCTCTGCGCAAAAAGCTCTAGCAGTGTTATACTTTTTCAGATACAGATAGAAGAAATTGCAAACATAAGAAACAAAGCAAAAGATCCAACTAGCGACGAGTACAAAATGGCAGAGCTTGCAATAAAGAGGATAGAGGATTTCCAAAAGAGTAAAGCGTTAAAGATAGAGGATAAAAAAGCAAAAGAGAGCGCACCACAAGAGCCAAGCAGCAGCGATGAAGATGAGAGCCAGATAATCCACAGTAATCAACAAGAGATTATAGTGCGAGTAGAGCAAAATCCACCGCCACCTAAAAAACCTGCACTGCCGACAGACCCCAAAGAGGGTGTTCACAAGTCGTTACTTATCGACTCGCTCACATCTAGATTAGACAGCCAACAAGAGTATACATATGTATCGGAAAACCCAGAGCTTCGCGTAAGATTGCGTGCATTTCTGCTGGAGAACAGTGATAAAAAAGCTGATATTGTAGAAGCAAAAGAAATCGAAAAACATTGCAAATATGTAGATAGATGGCGCAACAAACTTTTCGAAAGTTTCAAAAAGAAAAAAGCAGTCAAGAGTACAACAGCTGTTTTTAAAGATACGCAGAAAATGGCACAGACGGTTCAGCAGAGACTTCAGGAGGCTCGCCAGATTAAAAAGTAACTTTTTAGCATATTATTTTTTTATCTTATCATCTTTTAAGCAAACTATTGTTTTTTTCGCCCAAATTTCATATAATTAAAATTGAATAAACTACTTAAGGAGAAGATATGATTAAAAAAATTCTACTCTCGGCACTTACTGCCGCGACAATGACAACTGCGGCAACAGCAGCTGATTATGTGCTAAAATTTAGCCACGTTGTAAGCGAAAATACACCAAAAGGGAAAGCTGCCCTCTTTTTCGAGAAGAGACTCGAAGAGCTTAGTAAAGGGAAAATCGATGTACAGGTTTACCCAAACTCTCAGCTCTATAAAGATAAAGCGGTTCTAAAAGCTATTAAGCTCGACTCTGTACAGATGGCGTGCCCTTCGTTCTCTAAGTTTACGAAAACAGTACCTCAACTTGCGCTCTTTGACCTGCCGTTCCTCTTTGATAGCATGGAACATGTGCACAAAGTACAAGATGGCGCGGTTGGACAGAAGCTCAAAGATTTGGTTGCAGCAAAAGGTTTTGTTGTACTTAACTACTGGGATAACGCCTTTAAACAGATAAGTTCTGCTAAAAAAGCACTACTTAAACCAGAAGATGCAAAAGGGCAAAAGTTTAGAATCATGAGCTCTAAAGTTTTAGAGGCTCAATTTAAAGCAATTGGCGCAAACCCACAGGTTATGCCATTTAGCGAAGTTTACTCTGCACTGCAGCAGGGTGTTATAGATGGGCAAGAGAATACAAACTCAAACATCTATACAAAAAAATTCTATGAGGTACAAAAGTATATGACACTCAGTAACCACGGCTACCTTGGTTATTTGGTTGTTATGAGTAAAAAATTCTATAACTCTCTGCCAAAAGAGTTACAAGATGCAGTACAACAGGCGATGAAAGAGGCCACTGCAAAAGAGCGTGAATTTGCGGCACAACTCGACAAAGAGCAGCTTGGTAAAATTAAAGAGTATGCCGACAAGACAAAAAAACTCGAAATCTTTACGCTAAGCGACGAGCAAAAAGCAGCATGGAAAAAAGTGATGAG
>JANTGQ010000158.1 GCA_024762845.1 Nitratifractor sp.
GGTGCGGACAAAGTACTCTATTGTTCTTGTACTGGTTGTGCCAACTGCCAATATTTTTTTACTGCTTTTGATTGTTTCGATTGCATCTGTTGGGATTTCGTAATACTCCGAGTGCATAGGGTGCTCAAGAATATTGTCGACCTCAACAGGTTTAAAGGTGCCGGCTCCTACATGGAGTGTAAGAGTGTGTGTTTGGTGACTGATTTTTAAGTTTGCTAAAAGCTCTGGTGTAAAGTGTAAAGAGGCTGTAGGTGCAGCTACAGAGCCAGCATTTTTAGCAAAGAGAGTTTGGTAGTCTTGTTCGTCCTCTTCTCTATCTTCTCGGTTCATGTAGGGCGGTAGGGGTATATGCCCAATAAGTTCTAAAATATCTACAAGTTGCTCAAAAGAGATTGGTTTTTCATTATGTAAAAAGCATATCTCTCGACTTCCGTCAATTGCTAGTTTCTCTACTGTTGCACTTAAGTTTTGTTCAAAAAATATCTCTGTGCCGCTCTTTACTCTCCCGCGTATCATTGCACTGTAGCGATTATTAGCTAGCGGTTTTAATAAAAGAAGCTCAATTTTTCCACCACTCTCCTTTGCTCCAAAGAGCCGTGCTTTAATTACTTTTGTGTCGTTGAGAAATATTGCTGTCTCTTTTGGAATAAAATCCAAAAGTTCAGAAAAGTGGCTATGAGTTATGCTTTTGTCGGCTCTATTGTAGACTAAAAGTTTTGCGCTGTCTGCAGGTTTTGCAGGAGTTGTGGCAATAAGCTCTTTGGGTAGATGATAGTCGTAAGAGAGAGTTTTACCATCTAGCTCTTTATCGTCAACTGCTTTACTTGTTAGCTCTTCTTGCATTTAACGCTCTAGCTCTTTTCTCTCTTCTGTAGGCTCTTGCGGCTCATCTTCTTCTTCGCTCTCCTCTTTGTATGGGTTAATAATACGCGCCACAATAATAGAAGCACCATAGAGAATAATTAACGGTGCAGCCATAAGTAACTGGGTAATAACATCTGGTGGTGTTAAGAGTGCTGCAACAACAAAGATTATTACAATTGCGTATCGGAAGAAGCTAATTAAAGTTCTATCTGTAACAAGCCCTACGAGTGCGAGGAAATAGACAATCATAGGGAGCTCAAATGCGATACCAAAACCAAAGAGAATTTTGGCAAAAAAGCCGATGTAGTCTTCGATATTGATAAGTGGTGTATAGAGAAACGCACCAAAGGTAATAAGAAACTGGAAACCAAAAGGTGTTACTACATAGTAGGCAAAAAGTACACCGATAGTAAACATAATTGTAACCCCAAAGAGGAAGGGGAGAGCCATCTTCTTTTCATTATCGTAGAGTCCTGGCGCAACAAAGAGCCATATCTGCCATAAAATAATTGGCAAAGAGAGGAAAATACTGGCATAGAGAGATATTTTTAATGCAACTAAAAATACCCCACCAATTTGGTTTGTTGTTACAGAGCCCCAAAATACGCCATTATCGCTATCTTTTGCAAGTTTTTTTGCAAGCTCTTTTGTATAGCCTGCCAAATCTTTTAGGCTCTGTGCAAGTGCTCTCTCTTGAGAGCTTGATTGGGGGTTCTCTAAAACACTCTGTGCTCCCTCTATCGCTTTATCGGCAATAGAGGTTTTTGCTGTGGCATTGTGCTCTTGTTTTGCTTTTGGCGGCTCTATGGGTGTTACTGTTGTAGCATTACTATCTGTTGTCTCCCACTTTCCGAGCTCATTTTTTTTGACAATTTTATTTGCCTGTACCAGAGCGCTCTCGAGAGGTGTTGTAACCCAGTGCAGAATTGGTTTATAGAAGATAAATGATAAAATAAAAGTTAAAACAAGTGCCAAGACTGAGATAAATATACGTTTTCTTAGCTCCACTAAATGTGGTTTAACATCTTTCAGCATTAGCTCTCCTCAGATTTTAAGTGTTTAAATCCGCTTGCAACTTTGGGTGTTGAAGGGGAGGGTTGTATGTTGTCTTTATCGTTGCTTTTTTGCTCACTCTTCACAATTTCATTATTTTTGTGCTCTTTACTGCTGCTCTTTTCAAGCTCTTCAAAAGCGTTGTCGGCTTCGTCGAAGAGCTCATCGGAGAGATAATCATCTACATCAGTAGTACTCTTTTGTGCTTTTTCTGCTTCTGAATAGAGTGATCTGCTTGGCTCTGAGAGGCTTGTCGTCTCTTTTACTTCTGCTAACTCTTTGTTGGCTATATTTTTAAAAGAGCTTAACTCTTTTTTGCCCTCTTCTATGGTGTTTCTGTATTGGAGTGCCTCTTGGCGTAGGTCATCTACTCGTAGTTCATTTTCGATAGTGCTTTTTGTATCGTCAAACATCTTTTTTGCTTTACCAATCCCTTGTGCTATTTGACGCATCGTTTGTGGTAGTTTATCGGGACCAATAAAGAGTAGGGCGACAATTGCTATAAGTAAAATCTCTGTAAATCCAAGACCAAACATAGAGTATTCCTAATATTTTTTGTTAATTGTATCTAATTTTGCATAAGGGAATCTCTAACCGGAGGTTCCCATTATAAAAAGTGACAGTTCATCACTTAAAAAAAACTCTCGATTTTGATAGACTCCATTTTGCAGCTCTAGTTTGCCCTCGTTGCATAGTATATCTGCACGCTCTTGCATCTGCTTGGTTAAGATGCCTTGTGGTACGCCTACTATGCTTCGAAGACCCAAAAGAATCTTTTCTGTTTGGATATCTTGCTTACTTAAAGGCTCTGATTTTGAGAATATCGGGTCTTTTATAAAATTATCGATATTGCTGTGGGGGTAGTAACGCTCTTTGTTTGCATACCCTACGGCACCGGCACCAATACCTAAGTACTCTTTATGTTGCCAGTAGCCAAGATTATGACGGCTCTGGTAGTTACCATAGTTAGAGACTTCATACTGCTTAAATTCATGTTTCAAAATGAGCCCTCTTAGATAGTACCCCAACTGCTCTTGATTACTTTTAACCTCTGGTGTTTTGGCAAATGTCGTTGCTTTTTCGATTGTGAGCTCATAACTTGATATATGGTTGATAGGGAGTGAAAAGGCTAGATTTAAATCGCTTTGAATAAGCTCTTTGCTATCGCCTTGGAAATCGTAGATAATATCCAAAGAGATATTCTCAAAACCAATATTAGCAGCGTTTTCTATAGCTTTAATTGCCTCTTGGCTGTTGTGGGCGCGGTTAAGTTGTTGGAGTTTTTTATTGTTAAAGCTTTGTACTCCAAAGCTCAGACGGTTTACCCCAAGATTGCGCATACCACTTAGCCAGCTTTTTGTTGCAGAGTTGGGGTTTGCTTCGCATGTGATTTCAGCACCATCTTGCAAGTAGGGAGTAATGGTTTGAAATATAGGCTCATAGAGTGCTGCCCCAGCGACAGATGGGGTTCCACCACCTATAAAAAGGGTCTCAATTGAGCCACTCTTGAGTGCGTATTTTTGTAACTGGTACTCTAAGCTACTTTGGAGTGCTTGCATGTAACTTTCGACTCTATCATGCATATTTGTATAGGAGTTAAAGCTACAGTAGTGGCACTTGGAGTCACAAAAAGGGATATGGAGGTAGGCTAACATTCTGTAATCTGCTTATAATTGGAATTTGGATAGAATTTTATCCAAGTTTGGTTAACTTTTACGTTATCCATTGAGAGGGCAGATTATGAAAGAAAAAAAAGAGTATCGCCCGAATGTTGCAGCTGTAATACTATCGCACAGACATCCAGATGAGAAGATGTTTTTTTTAGGCAAGCGTAAAGGAGTCAGGAGAGCGTGGCAGTTTCCCCAAGGTGGAATAGATGAGGGAGAGACGCCGCAAGAGGCACTCTTACGCGAGCTAAAAGAGGAGATAGGTACTGATGCCGTGGAGATTATAGCAGAATACCCAGAGTGGATTTGCTACGATTTTCCCAACACGAAGAGCGATAAAAAATACCCATACCGGGGGCAAAACCAGAAATATTTTTTGGTAAAGTTAAAAG
>JANTGQ010000159.1 GCA_024762845.1 Nitratifractor sp.
TTTTACATTTATGGGGCTATGATTTAAGTTTAGAGGATTTAAAAGAGTTTCGGCAATTAGACTCTAAAACTCCAGGTCATCCAGAGTATGGGCACACAGCAGGTGTAGAGATTACCACAGGTCCATTGGGGCAGGGTGTTGCAAATGCGGTAGGTTTTGCAATGGCAAAAGAGTGGAGTGCAAATAAAGTTAACAGCGAAACATGCAAGCTAATAGAGCATAAAACATACTGCTTCTGTGGCGATGGCGACTTGCAAGAGGGAATTAGTTACGAAGCGTGCTCACTTGCGGGGAGACTGCAACTAAAAGATTTAGTACTTATCTACGATAGCAACCATATTACCATAGAGGGTGATACATCGATTGCGTGGGACGAAGATGTGCAAAAGCGATTTGAAGCGCAGGGTTGGAGTGTTATTAAGATAAACGGGCACTGCTACGAAGAGATAGAGAAGGCGCTAGAAGATGTAAAAAGTGCTACAAAACCAACTATCATTATTGCAAATACAATTATTGGTAGAGGGGCTATGAACCTAGAGGGAAGTGCCGCAACGCACGGCGCGCCACTTGGAGAAGAGGTTATTAAAGAGGCAAAAGCAAAATATGGCTTCCCATCAGATGAGAAGTTTTATATTCCAGAAGATGTTTTAGAAGCATTTAGAGTGGCTGTAACAAAGGGCGAAGAGGCAGAAAAAGCATGGATACACCTACAGAAACAGGCACCGCTCTCTGAGCAAAATGAAGCGTTAAAAGTGCTTCTAAATCCAGACTTTAGTAAAATTGAGTGGCCAGACTTTAGCGAAAGCAAAGAGATGGCAACTCGTGACAGTAATGGACAGATTTTAAATGCTATTGCTAAAGCAGTTCCTGGATTCTTGGGTGGAAGTGCGGATTTGGCACCATCGAATAAAACAACACTGAAAGATTTAGGCGATTTCCCAAAAGGGAAAAATATCCACTTTGGTATACGCGAGCACTCTATGGCAGCTATTACAAACGCAATGGCGCTGTATGGAACAGTAATTCCGTTTAATGCAACATTCTTTGTCTTTAGCGACTACTTAAAACCAGCAGCTAGAGTAGCAGCCTTAACCGGTATTAAAAACTACTTCGTCTGGACACACGACAGTATCGGTGTTGGCGAAGATGGTCCTACACATGAGCCTATCGAGCAGCTCAGCCAGTTTAGAGCACTTCCGAACTTTTATGTATGGAGACCAGCGGATGCAACAGAGAATGTTGAAGCATGGAAAACAGCACTTAAAATGGATGCACCAAGTGCATTTGTATTGAGCCGCCAGAAGCTAAAGACACTCAAACCGAAAAGAGATTTTGGAGAGGTAAGCAGAGGCGCTTATGTGGTAAAAAAACGCGAGGGTGCAACGCTGACAATTATGGCAAGTGGAAGTGAACTTATGCCGTCACTTCAAGCTGCATGTTATTTAGAAAAAATGGGTGTTAAGAGTAATGTTGTCTCAGTCCCTTGTTTTGACCTATTCGACAAGCAAGAGAGTAGCTACAAAGAGGCTGTTATAGATACCAATACAAAAGTGCTTGCGGTAGAGGCAGCGCGTGGTTTAGAGTACTATAAATATGCAGACGATGTATTAGGAATGGAGAGCTTCGGTGCCTCTGCACCTGCAGAAGAGCTTTTTGAGAAGTTTGGCTTTACAATTGCCAATATAAAGGCAAGAGCGTGTGCGCTTTTGGGTGTTGAGAACAGAGAAGTTACTATAGATGGGTGTACGCTGTAATTTGCGTTAAAAAGCATACTTATTCCTATGCGCGGAAGCGCTGGGAAGATTGGTGGAAATTTAATAATCGCTAACAACCCTACATTAAATTACAGATTTTTGTTTTTAGCTGCTGTAACTCATCGGTGGAGAGTTTAGTAATAATCCCTTTGTCCAACAGTATTCGCTTATAATCAAGAGTGCAGAGCCAGTTTGCTACTATAAAACTTTTCTCTTTAAGGTTATCTCTTGGTGTGATTTCTATTTTATACTCTGTTTGAATATCTTGTGTTGAGAGAGGAACTAAAAGAACAGATTGATACTGTGTATCTTCAAGAGATCTATTGAGAAAGTTGTTTTGTAAGATGACTGCAGGTCTTACTTTTCCAAACTCGCTGTTGTATTTTTTTGCAAAATTTACAAGATATACATCACCTTGCTTTATCATATTTTATCCTCAATATCTTTTACAACATTTTCAAGTATCTCTGGATGTTCACTATTTAGTAGTCCTTTATTACGTTTAAGCCACATTTGATACTCTATCTCTTTGAGCGCATCATGTAGATATGGTTCGTAACTTGCTGGTATCACGATGCTTTTTAGTTCGTTTTTTCTTTTATCTTGAACATATATGATTTCATCAGCATCACTTATTATTTTAGGGTGTTTTGTAATTTCATTTACTGCTACTATCATACAATCTCCTTTATATATATAATAGTATATGTATACTAATATTTGGATTAATATTTGCGTACTAAATTTGAATTTTGCAATTGAGTTGCAAGAAATACATCAGGTTTTTGCAAACACCTAAGAAAATATATATTAGGTGTGCAGTTCTACTCTTTTTTATTGATATCTCTTATAGGCTTGAATTGCTTGCATCTTCATTTTTTTCTCAAAGAGAGTGATGGCTTTGCCACCGCTTCGCTTCACAAGAGAAAAAAATGAAGCAAAGTTAGCAAATGCACCAGATATTACAAGGATTTTTTTTCTAAATAGGTAGTTGTTGTGTGCTTATAATTGCTTTGCAGAAGGCTATCGATTTAGACTATGCTTTCATCATTCTAAAATATCTAAAGGACTAATAGCCTTGCCCTTATTAAGTTCAGCTACTACATGTGTGTAAATCATGGTCGTTTCCACACTTTTGTGACCTAAAAGCTCCTGTATAGTCCTTAAGTCTATGCCTGCTTGCAAAAGATGTGTAGCATAAGAGTGCCTAAAAATATGCGATGTTATTCTTTTGTTAATGTCTGCTTTTATCGAAGCTTGTTTTATGTTTCTTCCAAATGTTTTCTCATGTATATGGTGTCTTCTAATAACTTCACTTCGTGGATCTTTTGCAACTTTTCTCATAGGAAATAAAAACTGCCATTTTGTTTCATACTTAGCATTAGGATATTTTCTATCTAAAGCATATGGCATAAACACAGTTCCATATCCATTTTCCAAATCTTGTTTATGTAACTTTTCTACTGTTTTAATTTGTCTTTTTAAATCTTCTTTTATTCTTAGAGGCAAAGGTACGGTTCTATCTTTAAGTGATTTACTATCCCATATGTATACTTTGTTAAATCCAAGGTCAATGTCTTTAATTCGAAGATTCAGCACCTCTTTCATACGAAGTCCACAACCATACATCATTTGAACCATTAACTTGTAGATACCACTCATTTCATTTATTACTTTTTGCACTTCCTCTTTAGTTAGAACCTGAGGTATTCTTTTTCTCTCTTTAGCTCTTAGTGCTTGTATGTTCCAACTACTTATGTCAACACCTAAAACATTTCTGTATAAAAACAGTATTGCAGAAAATGCCTGATTTTGCGTAGTTGGAGAAACTTTTCTATTTATTGCCAAATATGTTAGAAATGACTCAATCTCTTGCTTACCCATCTCTAAGGGATGTCGCTTATTATGAAAAAGAATAAAATATTTTATCCAATAAAGGTAGGTTCTTTCTGTAGCCAAACTATAATGTTTAAAACGAATTTTGTCTCTAACTATATCTAAAAGTTTTTTCTTCTGCATAATATTTCTCCAATATTATCACCGCACCAACTAATAGTCTGAAATTTAGATGTAGCAATTTTGTTCATAATCAAGGCAGATTTTTGCTGGACTAGCCAAAGCTAATTCAA
>JANTGQ010000160.1 GCA_024762845.1 Nitratifractor sp.
TTATCTATAAAAAACCAACTCTTTTAGGTCTTGCTTCTGGTATCGTTGCAGGTCTTGTAGCAATTACTCCAGCAGCTGGTTTTGTTAGTGTTGGTGGCTCAATGATTGTTGGTGTTTTAGGTGCAGCTTTAGCATTCTTTGGTGTTGTATCACTTAAGAAAATGTTCAAATACGACGATAGCCTAGATGCATTTGGTGTTCACTTTATAGCTGGTCTTTGGGGTGCATTAGCAACTGGTCTATTAGCTATTAAAGATAACGATCTTCTATGGGATGGTCCACTAAAAGCTAGCGGCGACAGAATGGGTCAATTTATGGTTCAACTAGAGTCTGTTGGTGTAACATTCGCATGGACTCTTATCGGTACAGTTGTTGTTTACTTCATTGCATCTGCAATCACTGGTGGCGCTAGAGTAGATAGCGAAACTGAAGAGATGGGACTTGACGAAGCTAAACATGGTGAAAAAAGTTTTCAACTATAGTCTAAAATAGGATATAATTAAAGAAAGCAAACAAAGATCAGACACACTCTGATCTTCATTACAAGAAGGAGAAATAGATGAAAAAAATTGAAGCAATTATTAAGCCTTTCAAACTAGACGAAGTAAAAGAGGCTCTTGTAGAAGCTGGCATCGAAGGTATGACAGTTTCAGAAGTAAAAGGTTACGGTCGCCAACAAGGTCACTCAGAACTCTACAGAGGAAACGAGTATGTTGTTGACTTTATTCCAAAAGTAAAAATAGAAATCGTTGTTAGTAGTGAAGAGTATGCAACTACTGCAATCAATATAATTAAAGAGGCTGCAAACACTGGTAAAATCGGTGATGGTAAAATCTTTGTAAGCTCAATCGAAAAAGTAATTCGTGTAAGAACAGGCGAAGAAGATACTGACGCTCTTTAATATTAAATAGCAGGTCTACCTGCTATTTGTAAAATAACCCTTTATTCCTCTATAAAACTACCCAATCAACCTTTAAAATCTCTTGGTTACTCTCATATAAAAATGCACTGAATCTATCACCAACTTTATAGCTGCCAACGCCTTTTGGAGTTCCACTCATAATAATGTCGTTCTCTTCTAAAGTCATAAATGTTTGGACCTCTTTTATAATGGTTAATGGTTTATATATCATTAAATCAAAATCCGCTTCCTGCTGTAGATTATCATTAATATAGAGCTTAAAGGAGAGATCCTCTAAATTACCATTAAACTCTATAAAATCACTTAAAACAGCTGAATTATCAAACGCTTTTGCTCTCTCCCAAGGCAACCCTTTTTGTTTAGCATACTCTTGCGCCTTTTTATCTGTTAAGTCCAGTCCCAGCCCTATACCTGAAATTTTGCCCTCTTGCATTAAAAAGCATAACTCGCACTCAAATCTGTGTGTGTCACTAAAGTAACGAAGTGAGTCTGTTATTGCAGAGTTTGGCTTGTTAAAAAGTACCATTTGGCTTGGTATTTCGTTATTTAACTCTTTTATATGCTCTACATAATTACGTCCGACACAGACAACTTTACTCGGTACAACACTCTTGCCGTTAAAATTTATACTCTTCATATCTTCCCTTTAGTTTTTTTGTGTATTATAACCAAAAAAAAAGGATAAACAATGCCACTACTCGACAGCTTTACAGTAGACCACACCAAAATGCCAGCACCTGCTGTGCGTGTTGCAAAAAATATGAAAACACCATCTAATGATGATATAACAGTATTTGACCTACGTTTTTGCAGACCAAACAAAGAGATACTAAGCGAGAGAGGTATCCATACACTAGAACACCTCTTTGCAGGATTTATGCGAGAGCACTTAAACAGCGATAGTGTAGAGATTATCGACATATCACCTATGGGGTGTAGAACCGGGTTTTATATGAGTCTTCTAGGAACTCCTAGCGAAGAGGAAGTTGCAAAAGCATGGAAACTTTCGATGCAAGATGTACTGAATGTAAAAAGCCAAGATGATATTCCAGAACTCAATTTATACCAGTGTGGAACATTTACTATGCACTCACTTAAAGAGGCACAAGAGATTGCGCAAAATGTGATAGATAGAGGCATCAGTGTTATGGACAACGAAGCACTAAAGTTAGATTTAGAGAAAATCGGAGCATAATCTATGTATATTGCAATACCGGTAGATAGCGAAAATTTAGAAGAGGCAAAGATTGCAACGACACTCGACGCTAAAACTTGGGCAATTATTAACTTTGATGCAGGCGAAATAAAATCTACCCATACAGCGCCAAGCTGGCAAGAGAGTGGTGTGGATTGGCTCGACTTTATTGTTCTCGAAAATAGATTCGAAAATATTATCGACTTTCTAAACGAGGGGATTATGGTACTTTGCAGAAGAGAGGGGCAAGAGAGTATAGAGTCTATTATGGAAGCCTTTAAATTTAAAGAGTTAGACGAAGTAGGACTTTAATGTTTCAAAAGCTCTACAACCCAACTCTGCGTTCTCAAAAAGAGCAAAGAGTTACCCAAGATGGCACTACAACACTCTACTCTAAAGAGTTTGATGAGTGCTACCACTCTACCAAAGATGGCGCCTTGCAAGAGAGTCTGCAAAAGCATATTCTCCCCGCATTTTCATTGTGTCAAAATAAAAAGCAGTTGACTATTTTAGATATATGTTACGGCTTGGGCTACAATACCCTGACAACACTCTACTACCATAGAAAAAATAGGCTAAAGAGCAAGCTGCATATTATCTCTCCAGAGCTCGATAAAGCTCTTGTTCAAAGCCTTAAAGAGTTTGAGTACCCAGAAGAGTTTTCCGATTTACAAGATATTATAAACTCTCTCAGTCAAAACTTTTACTACGAAGATGAAAATTATAAAATTGAGATACTCATTGGCGACGCAAGAGAGCAAATTTGCAATATATCTACACCAATAGATATCGTTTATCAGGATGCCTTTAGCCCCAAAAAGAACCCCGCTCTTTGGAGTAAGGAGTACTTTACAGATATAAAAAGTGTTGCAAGTAAAGATATTATAGTAACAACATACTCAAGTGCAACACCAGTTAGAATGTCGCTCTATGAGAATGGTTTTTTACTCTATGCACCACCAAAAAGCAGTGTACGCAGTGGAACAATTGCCTCTCTTAAAGAGCTCCCTCTTGAAGTTATCGATATGGAGCTTAAAAAGCAACGCAATCCAAATGCAAAAGCAATTTACGATAAAGAGTTGCTATAGGATATTGCCATAAAAGACCCTTAGGCTTCGCCTCAGGGCGACTAATTTCAGTCATTCTGAGCGTAGCGAAGAATCAAAAAAGCTCTTAACCCGGACTATGAATTAGAATTGCTAGAAATCTGCCAAACGCTTGTACTGTAGGTAGGTATTTACGAAAAACTTAAGGTGCACCCATAGGTGCATCGATGGTTTCTTCGTAAGTGCATACAGTGCAATGGTTTGCGTAGAGTTCAGTAATCTCTAATGAATAATCCGGGCTTAACTCACCTCATCAAGCTCAAAGCCAAGAGCAACAGCCTCGTTAATAAACGACTCTGCAACCCGCAGCTTAGACTCTATTACAACATCAGCCAATTTAGAGCGCACCTTTAGCACAAGCGGATGCGAACCCGGATGGCGTTGTGCCAGACACATTAGCTCCTCTGCAATTCGACTATCAGGCATTAGATTAATAGCAATACTAATGGCAGGTGCATCTGGCTCTTTGGTATACGCTTGCTCTTTTTTCAGTTTGACCTTCTCTTTGCTGGCATCTTTAAGACTCTCTATCTTCATAATAGAGGTTCGTGTAAAGTCATCTGTTTTACTGATTTTTACCTTAAAGGCTATCGGCTCTTCCATATTAAACTTCTCTTCGAGCATCTTCATATGTTTCTCAAAGAGCATCAACTCAATATT
>JANTGQ010000161.1 GCA_024762845.1 Nitratifractor sp.
TCAAAGCCACCATTTGCAACTGCAGATGCAATAACGCCAGAGATAACTTTTGCAGCCTTGTTAGGCATAAACTCTAAAGAGGCAATTGCCAACTCTGCATTCATACCTTGAACTTCTCTTGCAATTAATCTAGCTTTCGTAGGAGAAAGTCTTGTAAATTTTAATACTGCTCTACTCATCTTATCCTACCTTCTTCTGTACAGAGCCTTTGTGGCCTTTAAATGTTCTTGTTGGTGCAAATTCACCCAACTTGTATCCAACGTGTCCCTCTGTTACAAATACAGGAACAAACTGTCTACCGTTGTGAACATTTAGAGTTAAACCAATCATCTCTGGGAAGATTACTGATCTTCTTGACCATGTTTTAATAGGTTTGTGAGAACCCTCTTCTTTTGCTTTTAGAACCTTTTTCATCAAATGGTCATCGATGAAAGGACCTTTTTTAAGTGATCTAGCCATTCTTCTACCCCTTACTTTTTCTTACGTCTTGAGATAATTAATTTATCACTAGCTTTTTTCTTTCTAGTTTTAAAGCCTTTAGTAGGCATACCCCATGGACTAACCGGATGACGACCAGAGTTTGTTTTACCCTCACCACCACCGTGTGGGTGATCGACTGGGTTCATTGCGCTACCTCTTGTTTGTGGTCTAATACCTCTATGTCTATTTCTACCAGCTTTACCGATAACCATGTTTGCAAAATCTTCGTTACCAATTGTTCCGATAGTTGCAACACACTCACCAAGAATATATCTCATCTCACCAGATGGAAGTCTTAAAGATACATACTTGCCATCTCTACCCATAATCTGTGCATAACTACCAGCACTTCTTGCTAGTTTACCACCCTGACCAGGGTTCATTTCGATATTGTGAACAAGAGTACCAACTGGGATATTCTTTAACTTCATCGCGTTACCAGGTTTAATATCAAGCCCAGCTTCTGCAGATTTCACTACATCACCAACTTTTAAGCCTTTTGCCTGGAGAATATAACGTCTCTCACCATCAGCATAGTTAACAAGACAGATTCTACAGTTTCTGTATGGGTCATACTCTACTGTTGCAATCTTCCCTTCAATATCAAACTTGTTTCTTTTAAAGTCGATAATTCTATAAAGTTTTTTTGCACCAGCTTCTCTGTGACGAGATGTAATTCTACCATTGCTGTTTCTACCTGCGTGTGCTGGTAGTTTTTTTAGCAAGCTTCGAACAGTTGGCTTAGATGTAATGTCACTGTTGTCAATCGTAGTTAAAAAACGACGAGACGGTGTATATGGTCTATATGTTTTAATTGCCATCTTCTATCCTTATACGCTTAAGCTTTCGATTTTTGCATCTTCAGGAAGCTTAACGTAGAATTTCTTTCCGTCAGCTCTCTTACCTTCAATACCTTTAAATCTCTTCACTTTTCCGTTTACTCTCATAGAGTTTACGCTTAATGGTTTAATACCAAAATACTCTCTAAAGATCTCTTTTAAAGAGTTTTTTGTAACTCTTGTACTTGTCTGAACAACAATTACACCCTCTTCTTGAAGGTTAAGACTCTTCTCTGTATATATAATTGATTTTATATCTGTAATATTTGCCATCTTAACTCTCTTTTACTAAATTTTCCCAAACAGACTTCTCAATAACAATAGCGCTGTATGCTGCTGCTAAGTATCCATTCAGTTCATTTGGCTCAACTAAGTAAGAACTACTTACGTTTCTAAATGCTAAAAATGTTTTATCATCAATAAGCTCTTTTACAAAAAGAACATCTCTTTGATTAAAGCTGTTAAAAAGTGCTACTGCATCTTTTGTTTTACCAGACTCAATCTCGATAGAATCTACAATAAAAACTCTCTCATTAGCAACTTTCTCTGCAACTGCATGCATAAGAGCAAGTCTCTTCTGTTTTTTGTTCACTTTTTGAGTATAGTTTTTTGCATTTGTTGGTCCAAATACTACACCACCACCTCTAAATTGAGGAGCTCTAATAGAACCTTGTCTTGCTCTACCGCCACCCTTTTGTGCAAATGGTTTTTTACCACCACCACTTACTGCACTTCTATTTTTAGTATGCGCACTGCTCGCTCTTAAGTTTGCAGCATACGCTTTACAATATAGATATAGGTTATGAGGATGAACCTCTAAAAAACTTTGTGGTAAATCTGCTGTTTTTACTACTGTGTTACTCATTTAACTATCCTTACCATTCCTCTTGCACCTTTGTGCCCTGGTACAGCACCTTTAAGTATCAAGACTCCATTCTCTGCATCGTATGAAATTACTTCATTTTTAACTGACGCTTTTTTGTTTCCGTACTGCCCTGGCATCTTTTGCCCTGGTTGTACACGTCCTGGCCATTCACACATACCTATAGAACCTGGCGCTCTGTGGAATCTAGAACCGTGACTCTCAGGACCACCTGCGAAACCATATCTTTTTACAACACCGCTGAAACCTCTACCTTTAGAGTTAAAAGATGACTTTACAACTTTTGCTTCAGCTAACACTGCTGTATCTAAATCGCCAGCTGCTGTACCCTCTGCAACTTCGATAGTATCAAAACGATTAAACTCTTTGCTTATATCAAATTTCTTTTGTTGACCTTCGATAGATTTGTTAATCTTCTTTCCACTATGGTATGCAACTAACGCTTTTCCATCTTCGCGTACTTCACATACTTTAGTTTCAACAACCTTAAGTAAAGTTACAGGAACACTTGGAACAGATACTGTTCTGCTCATTCCAATTTTTTCTACGATAAATTCCATTTCCTATCTCCTTACTTATCCATCTGGCGGATTTCTACTTCCACCTCTGGAGCCAAATCTAATTTCATCAAAGAATCAATTGTATCTGTTGAAGCCGATACAATATCGATTAATCTTGCGTGTACTCTAATCTCAAACTGTTCACGACTATCTTTGTTCACGTGTGGTGATCTAAGCACAGTATATCGCTTAATCTTAGTTGGTAAAGGAATCGGTCCTCTTAAATCTGAGCCTGTTCTCTTTACAGCATCAACAATAGCTTGGACTGATCTGTCCAACACTCTATGATCATAAGCTTTAAGCTTTAATCTTATTCTTTCCATGTTTTGTTTTCCTCTTTAAAGAACTCGTTGCATTACGCAACCAAAATTGTTTTAAGTGCAGTACACTCGATACCATGGGCACCTGCAGACAACTCTTTGTAACTGTTTTTTACAAGAACTCTATGCAGATGCCTTAAAATGGACGAGAATTATACCCAAGAATTACTATTTGAATGCTTGTTTTTTATCTATTTTTGACTAAAATATTCAAATATTTACTTTTTAAAAGGAAACTCTTGCATATCTTAGATAACTTTTTTAGCAATTCTCCAAAAATCGATAATATACAACCACGCAAACTTCAACTCCCAGCTGATAAAAGTTTCCACATCTACGGGGCACGAGGTGTAGGTAAAACAGCACTAATTGTAGATTATGCAGATAAGTACGTTAAGGGCGAATACCTCTATATAGATTGCCAAGACCCTACTTTTATCCTCAATGACATAGATGCTCAAGACCTAAATGAATATATAGAAGAGGAGTCAATTCAAACCCTCATACTCGACCACTACTTCGAAGGTTTCTTAGACTCTTTACCAAATGTAGCGCAGCTTATTATCCTCTCACGCGAGCAACTGCCACTTTCACTAGAGAGTTATTCTCTCTACCCGCTTGATTTCGAAGAGTTCCTCAATTTTCACTCCAACTTCTCTTTGACAAACTCTTTTGACCTCTACACAAAACTAGGCTCCCTGCCACAAGTTGCTATTTCGCAATCTGCTACTATCAGCGCCAGAGAGCACTTTTTCGAGCGTTTCGATGCCCAAGAGGGTAAAGTTCTCCTTATCCTCTC
>JANTGQ010000162.1 GCA_024762845.1 Nitratifractor sp.
TGATGTGTGGGATATTGTCTAGGAATATGCGAGCAATTGCGTATGTTTTGAGTATCTCTTGCGCTGTTAGGAAGTTTTCTACCTTAAGGTAGTTATTTTCTCTCTGGTAGACAAGCGGGATAAAGCTGTTAAAGCCACCCGTTGCATCTTGCAAGGTGCGTAGTCTACTCATATGGTCTATTCTGTCTGCCCTGCTCTCTATATGTCCAAAGAGCATTGTAGCATTTGAGGCTCTGCCTCTGCTGTGCCAAATTTTGTGAATCTCGAGCCACTCTTGGGAGCTTACTTTGCCTTTGCAGATTTTCTCTCGCACATCCTCTGCAAAGATCTCTGCTCCTCCGCCTGGCATAGAGTCTACACCGTGCTCTACCATTAAGTCGACCACTTCGTCATAACTTAAGTTATACTCTGTTGCCAAAAAGTGAATCTCGGCAGCTGTTAAAGCCTTTATATGAATATCGGGCAGCGCCTCTTTTACTTTACTAAAGCTCTGCAGATACCACTCTAGCCCCGCATCTGGGTTGTGCGCAGAGACAATATGTACCTCTTTTGCCCCTTTTTCGTAAGCACCTTTGGCAATGTTTACGATTTCATCAACACTTAAAGTATAAGGGTTTGGATTTTTGCGCGTAGCACTGTAGGCACAAAATTTGCAGGTATCTTTACAGATATTGGTTGGGTTAATATGGCGGTTTATATTAAAATAACTCTTTTTGCCATACTTTTGGGTTCTAATTGCACCTGCAAGCTCACCTAATTGGAGCATATCCATATTGTAGAGGGCGAGTGCCTCTTGCTCATCTATACGCTCTTTATTCTCAATTTTTTCTATAATACTCTTTAACATAAAAACACCTATGAACCTGTATTCGACGGGAAACCATAGTCACAGCTTTATGAGGTTTTTTGTAGGCTAAATCAAATTTTTGCAGGACTAACTAGTTAATTCAAAAAAATTTGATAAAGTATACGGAAAACCTCATAAAGCCCGAAGGGAAACCTAAAAACAGGCAATCTTCAAAAAATAAAATTTTCAAATTAGCTATAGCTAGTTCTACAAATTTTGATTTTTCAAATCTTACCTGTTTTTAGATTTCTGTGATTATGGTTTCCCATCGAACACAGGTTAAAAATTTTGTGCTATTATAGCAGAAAAGAAGAGGATAAACTTTTGCAAAAATTAAAAAGAGAGATAGAAGATTTAATCGCCAGTAATGCAGCAGATTTCAAGATTGCAAAGCTGATAAAAAAAGATCTCGAGGAGTATTATAAAACGCTACCCGATACTTTTGCACAGAGTGGTGGTAAAGACTTTTTAGTCAAACATACACGAAAAATTGATACCTCTATAAAACTTATCTACCGCATTGCAACTAGAGAGATGTTTCATGAGTACTTTCCGACAAAAAACAGTATACCATTGACTATCACAGCCCTTGGAAGCTACGGCAGAGAGCAGCTGAGCCCAAAATCTGATATAGATATAATGCTGGTCTATAAAGATATTGCTGCATACAATATTAAAGAGTTAATCGAAAAGATATACTATCTGCTTTTAGACTCTGGACTAAAACTTGGGCACCGTGTCCATGAAGTCTCGGAGCTTCAAGAGGTTGCAAAAAGTGATATCACTATTAAAACAGCTCTTCTAGAGTCTCGATTTCTAGAGGGTTCAAAGTTTCTGTGGTTTGAGACCGAGAATGAGCTCAATAAAATTCGCGCCTTTGAGCCAAAAAAGTTTATTTTAGAGAAGATTCAAGAGCGCCGAGAACTGCGTAAAAAGTATCCTCTTATGATGGAGCCAAATTTAAAAGAGGGTGTTGGGGGATTTCGCGATGCCAATCTTGTCTACTGGATTGGAAAAGTTCTCTTTAATGCCCCCTCTATTAAAACCCTGCCTCACAGTGTCGTAAACGAGAAGGATTATATAGAGTTTCGAATAGCGTTAGAGTTTCTCTTTAAAGTCCGCTCCGCACTGCACCTTACGCAAAAGAGTAAAACCGACCAACTCAGACTGGACTACATTCCAGATGTTGCTGCTCTGCTTGGCTATAAAAACAGCTCCAGCGCACATATGCAGTTTGCCAAAAAAGTCAATAAAAGTCTACGCATTGTCTGGCTCTATGCGAGAATTTGGATCAATGCACTTGCGAGCCCTTATGTGCCGATATATAAAAATTATCTCAAGCCCAAAGGTGAGTTCAAAGATAAAAAAGAGGCTCTTGAATTTCTTATCAAACATGGCAATAGTGAGTTTCACTCACACCCACTCCTTAACCAGTATCTGCTGCATATAAAAAACAGTAGTGGCGTAGATTTTCAACACTTAATTCCTGCTATATTTAAGCAGCCGCATGCGCACTCTATTCTTACAGCACTCTCAGAAGTTAATGGGTTAGGAGAGTATATTCAGCCGCTTAAAAAAGTTGAAGCGCTGCCACAGTTTGACGGCTATCATCGTTTCCCTGTTGATACACACCTTATAGCGTGCCTCAAAGCACTCGAGAATATTGAGGACCCATACTTACAAGAGATTTACGATGCCCTAAGCCCAGAACACCAAATGATATTAAAACTTGCCACACTCCTGCACGATGCAGGGAAAGGCAGACTTAGCGACCACCACCCTATTGGGGCAAAACTCTTTAAAGCCTATACACAAAAAATAGGACTATCGCCAGAAGATATAGAGCTTGGCTCAAAACTGGTACTCTACCACAATAGATTAAGCCAAACTGCACAAAAAGAGGATATCTACTCTCCTCTTATTGTAGCGCAATTTACTGCTCTCTTTCCATCTAAATTGGAACTTGATATGCTTTTACTCTTGACATATGCAGACACAACAGGTGTTGGTAGCAATATCTATAACGAATTTACAGCAAGGCTCTTTAAGGGGCTGCATAAAAATGCACTCGATTTTCTTGATAATAGAGAGTTCCTTAATGAAACACATAAAAGACTTGAGAGAATAGAGAAACTCAAAAGCTCTGCACGCTTTAAAGAGTTACCAAAGATACTACAAACAAAAATTATCAATATAGAGTCAAATATTCCATTTATACGATACAAAACAGCAAAAATTATCGAAATCGCTACGGAAGCTAAAGAGATTAAAAACTACAAATATAAGCTTGCAAACAAAAATTTTCTCACAATTGAGATAATTAAAAAAAGCAGAATAAACATGGGCTACTTGCTCTCTAAGCTAAGAAACCTCAACTTGGCAAATATGGATATTATTAAACTTTTTGATGATAAAAAGTATTTCAAGATAGATTTTAATCAAAAGGTAGAGAAGGATCTACTCCAAGAGATAGGTGCTGTTATCGAGGAGGCATTTTTACCTGATACGGTTACGCAGACTCAAAAACCTCAAATAGCAAAAGAGGATATTATAATAAATTGTACACACGGAATACAGTATGCACAAATGAAACTAACAACAAAAGACCAAAAAGGTCTACTCGCTCATGTTATGAATGTTTTTGAGAAACTCGATATCGATATTGTCTCTGCAAAACTCTTTACCCGTAAAGATAGAACTGATGACCTCTTTCTTGTTGAAAAAAATGGAAACTTCTGTGACAATGAAGAGTTTATAAAAGAGCAGCTAGTGTGAAGAGACTATCTCCACTAACTCCTCTAGCAACTCTTTCGCCTCTTCGTCATCAAGCTCTCCAGCTTCAATCTCTATAAGAATCTCTCTGCACTCTCTATGCATCTCCTGAAGCTCCTCTAGCTCCTCTTTCTCTCCTAGAGAGACTGTCTTCTCCTCTTCGATTGTTTGAAAAATAGAGTCTATTACACTCTCTAAATCTGGAATAATCTCATTTTC
>JANTGQ010000163.1 GCA_024762845.1 Nitratifractor sp.
ATCTGAGCAGAGAGAGCAGATTGTAAAACAGGCAAAGACAATGGCAGAAGAGGCAAAAGTTGCAGTAAGAAATGTAAGAAAAGATTCGAACAATAAAGTTAAACGTCTCGAAAAAGAGAAAGAGATAAGTGAAGATGCATCAAAAGTTGCTCAAGATAAGATTCAGAAGTTCACAGATGAGCATATTGCAAAAATAGATGAAGCATTTAAAGCCAAAGAGGCAGATATTTTAAAAGTATAAGCAGCTAAATTTAAAGGGGATTTGTTGAATATAGAAGAGATTTATAAAGAGTCAGGTGCACTTTTGAGTGGGCACTTTATTCTAAGTAGTGGCAAGCATTCGAGTAACTATCTGCAGAGTGCAAAAGTTTTGGAAGACCCAAAAAGAGCCGAGCTTTTAGCAGAGGCTTTAGCGGCTTTGATTAAAGAGGCAGGAGTTGCAGTAGATACGGTGTGCGCTCCGGCACTTGGTGGTGTAATTGCAGGATACGAATTAGCAAGAGCTTTGGGTGTGCGCTCAATTTTTGTTGAACGCAAAGGTGGAGAGATGGAGCTAAGACGTGGTTTTGAAGTCTCTAGCGGAGAGAAAGTTTTAATCTGCGAAGATATTATTACAACTGGCGGCTCCGCGCTTGAAGCTGCAAAGATTATAGAAGAGCTTGGCGCTGATGTAGTAGCTTTTGCTGCATTGGCAAACAGAGGTTTTTGCTCCCGAAGCGGCTCTGGTAAAGGTAAAAAGCCTGAGTGCAAGTTGCCTGATGAGAAACCACTTTTTGCCTTGGCAGATTTTGAGTTTAAAATTTACGATCCCGATGAGTGCCCACTCTGTAAAGAGGGAAGCACTGCAGTTAAGCCAGGTAGCCGCGGGAACTGATAGGCTACTAATATCAAAAGCAACATATAATCAACACTATGTGTTGCTCCGCTTTCTCTCTTTATAACTATACTTTATTTTTTTTTCGTTATACTTCTATATATTTAGTTACTTTGGAGGAATGGATGAATATTTTATATACAACTATGTTAGCGCTACTCTTAGGATTAAGTGGGTGTGCAACAAAACAAGAGAACATAGGCAATGGTAACATAAATGATACATCTATAAGCACACAATCAAGAATGGCTCAGTATGTAAACTCTATTCGCCAACAAGGGGCAACGTGTGCACCACCAGCTGCACCATTACGTCTAAATAGTGCTCTAGAGTCAGCAGCAGCTGCACACGCCAAAGATATGGCACTTAATAATACACTCTCTCATACAGGAAGCGGTACAGCAAGCGACCCAGCAAAGAGTGCTCTTGGGGTTGGTAGCACACATGTTGACAGAATACTCTATTTTGGTTTTCCAAATAAACCAGGCAGTCTCCTTGGTGAAAATATAAGCTATTCAAAATTTAGAATAAGTGGTAGCAAAGACTATTTTGTAAACTTTAAAAAGGTTATATCAAATATTATGCATGATAGAACACACTGCGAAATTATGATGAACCCTCGTTTTACAGATATTGGTATGGCAATGTACAAAAGTGATGATCGTTATTACTTTGCTATGACTTTAGGTGAGAATAAATAGTAGCTAATAGACTCGATTTGGGATTTATTGCACTTTAACCCGGAATATGCATTAGAGATTGCAGAACTCTACACAAACCATTGCACTGTATGCACTTACGGAGAAACCATCTATGCACCTACGGGTGCACCTCAAGTTTTCCGCAAATACCTACAGCACAAGCATTTGGCAGATTTCATGCAATTCTAATGCATATTTCGGGTTTAAATAGATATTTTAAGTGTTGATATAAGCTTGAGCTATGAAGTTGCTTATAAGCCTAAGAGAGCTATATCGATAATACAAACCCCTTTTTCACTTGATGCTGCATAAATTATACCATTTTCAAGAACCAAATCACGCACATCTCCTCCGCATAGAACTTCTCCTAGCTCTTTGCTGCTCTCTTTGTCGATAAACACTACCCCATCTTTTGCATTTGCAACAAAGATGTTTTTGCTTCCCATGGCGATATTATAGGAGAACTCTCCACTTGGAATAGATACAATTATTGTTTCACTTTTTACGTCCATAACGAGAATTTGAGAATTGTCTCCGCTCAAATAGGCTTTATCCTCTAGCAGCGTGATATGTTTTATATAACTGCTGCTTGTGACTACTTTTCTCTCCTGCAGAGTGTTTGTCTCTATTGTGAGTATCATAACACCACTTGTTCCAAGTGCCACATATGCACTCTTTCCATCTGCACTTACCGTAATATCTAGTGCCTTGCCAGGTGGTGTAAGAGTGTCAAGCAGTGTCAATGAGTTCTTGTCAAAGAGCTTTATTCCTTTATCGCCATCGCTAACGATAAACATAGTACTATTGGGGATGAGTGCTATACTCGATGTAAATCCATCAGTGTCTACAGAGTCAAGCTCCTGAGGGCTACTTGGGTCTGTGATGTCAAGCTTTTTTACGCCCTTATAACCATCTGCAAGGTATGCTGTTTGTCCATCGATAGCGATATCCATACTGAATCCGTCGGTGTCATAACTTGTCAAGATTCTTGGAGCATAGATATCTTTAACATCAACCACCTGTAGACCAGCTTTCCCTTGCGGTACAAAAAGTATGTTTCCTATTTTTTTGACTCTATAGGCTTTATAGTCGCTGGCTATATGGTTGAGCACAAGAGGATTTGGCAAAGTAGAAGTTGATAGAAGCTCTACTCCGTTTGTTCCGGTTGCTGCGTAGATAAAATCTTCCTCTTTTGAGAGCATAACCGCGTAGGTTCTGTAAGGCGTAGGTATTGAGTTGATAATTGTTAATGGGTCACTCTTAAGGTCTACTACTTGAATATTGGATTTTCTATCTGCGATATAGGCTTTTGTTTCACTACTGTTGAGAGTAATTTCAGTTGCAAAATCGGGCGTATCTATGTGGCTAAGGTAGCTCATATTTGCAGGGTCACTGATATCTGCAACTACCATCCCCTTATAACCATCAGCTATGTACGCCTTGCTTTCATCCTCGGAGAGTGTTACACCGTTGGCGCTGCCGTAGGTGTTAAAAGTACCTAACGTTGTGTTGCTTTCTACATCTATAGCAATAAGCCCTGTTTTCCCGTCGGCGAGAAAGAGTGTTTTCTCATCTTTTGAGAGCTTTATATTATATGCAATATCAGGAAAGTCATACTGCCCAATAAGTTTTGGCTCCTCAGGCGTAGAGGTATCAAACTCCAGCACTCCACTTTTTGATGCTGCGAGATAGAGCTTTTTGCCACTCTCTGCCAAGAGTATATATCTGGCATCGTGGTCACCCGTTGCATTTGCATCGTAGGTGGGGATACTCTTAAGAATCTTTTTATTGGCGATATCTACAACACTCAAACCTGCTTTGGAGTCGGCTACATATGCAATCGACTCATCTACACTTAGTACAATATGACGGGCAAAATCTTTCGTTTTTATATTACTTACAACTTTGTTGGATGCTTTATCAATAATGGTTATACCACTGTTACCATCAGCGATATAGAGTTTTGAGCCATCTAGACTTGGGGTAATATCTCTGGCAAAATCGTAGGTGCTTATATTTGCAATTTTTTGCTCACTGTTTAACAGAGGGAGCTTCCCATTTCGAATTATATTGGCATACTTGTTGTAGTTATTGTGCAAAATACCTAAAAGTTTCTCTTGCTTACTTGCGGGATTAAAGAGAAGTGTATCTTTGTAATCAACTACGCCATCACCATTTATATCTTTTATAAGCTCTTTCGAAACACTCTCTTGCGCACTTAAATAGGCACTTTTTGTAAAGTTGTGTTTTAACTTTT
>JANTGQ010000164.1 GCA_024762845.1 Nitratifractor sp.
CAATCGAGCACTTCTCTATAGGCTATGTCGGCAGCAACAATGAAGTAATGCAGTTTCTCAAACAAAACCAGATACCTCTACCCAAAGCTCTCGAGGTTGGAATATTGGCACAAGGCGAGAGGGGTGACTACTATGCGCGGCTAATCGAACGTGTAACCTTCCCTATCTTTAACAGTGCAGGAGCAATTGTCGGTTTTGGGGGTCGAACGCTTGGCAACCACCCGGCAAAGTATATCAACTCCCCACAAACAAAATTCTTTAACAAATCTCGCCTACTCTATGGCTACTACCTCGCAAAAAACCGCATCTACAAAGAGAAGACTATTATTGTAACAGAGGGGTATCTCGATGTAATTATGCTGCATCAGGCAGGCTTTGAGAATGCAGTAGCAACACTTGGTACTGCCCTTACAAATGAGCACCTGCCGATTTTGAAAAAAGGGGAGCCAAAAGTTATTGTCGCATACGACGGCGACAGTGCCGGGGTAGCAGCTGCATTAAAAGCGGCAAAGATGCTTAGCAGCAGTCGTTTTGAAGGCTCTGTTGTACTCTTTCCAAACGGCATGGATCCAGCAGATATGGTTGCCAATGGTAGAGTAGCCCAACTGACACAACTCTTAAAAAATGGTACCGATATAGTGCTTTTTGTACTCGAGCAGATTCGCAACACTTACGACCTAAACAACCCACACCAAAAAGAGCGTGCAATTACAGAGGCGAAGCAGTTCCTTGCAACGCTGAGTCCAATTGCCCAAGAGTCCTATATACAAGATGCCGCGCGCATTATTGGAGTACAAAGTGCCTACTTCAAAGCTAGAAACAGCAATAGAGCCCCAGAGAAACAGGCTATTAATGAGCCAAAGAAAAACCCTGCATGGGAGGCTATTTTAAAAACTCTTTTGGAGAGACAACACCTTATCGATGAGCTTTTAGATATTATCGACTTCTCCATAGCAAAAGAGTATGAGCCGACTCTACGAAATCTCGCCAGCGGGAACCTAGAAGACCCAATCCTTCGCGGAGTTGCAGTAGACGAGCGTATTCCACTGCTCAGCGAAGAGGATTTCAAAGCCCAAATACTCAAAGAGTTAGAGATTTTCTACAAAAACAGATTACGCTCTCTTATGCAAAATAGTAGCCTCGATTATAAGAAAAAGAGCTTTCTTATTCGCAAGATAAAAACCGATATACTACCGCGAATAAAAAGAGGGGAGCTAGTTGTTTATGAGAGCAATTTCACTATTTAGCGGGGGGCTTGACAGTATGCTTGCTATCAAGCTTATCAAAAATCAAGGTATCGATGTTACAGCCCTGCATATCTACACCGGTTTTGGCGGCACAAAAGATGTAAGAGACGAGCTTGAAAAACGTGCCAATATGGCAGGGGCAGAGTTTTTAGCAGTTGATGTACGCGAAGATTATATTCAAAATCTTCTTTTTAACCCAAAATACGGATATGGAAAAAACTTTAACCCCTGCATAGATTGCCACGGATATATGTTTAAAATTGCCAAAGATCTTTTACCCAAACTCGACGCCTCATTTTTGGTAACTGGCGAAGTATTGGGGCAAAGACCAATGAGCCAGCGAAAAGATGCACTCGATCAGGTTAAAAAGCTAGCTCAAGATGAAGATAATCTCATAGTCCGCCCACTCTGCGCAAAACTCTTGGAGCCAACTACTCCAGAACTCAAAGGTTGGATAAACAGAGATGAGCTATTAGATATCAGTGGTCGCTCACGAGAGATACAGTTAGCCCTTGCCGAAGAGTTTGGTTGGGACGATTACGAATCCCCAGCAGGCGGCTGTCTGTTAACAGAACCTGTCTATAGCCAAAAAATCCGCGAATTTATAGAGCACGAAGAGTTTACAGTAGAGACAATCGACCTCTTAAAATATGGACGCCACTTCCGCCTGCCAGATGGTGCAAAACTAATAGTCGGACGCCACAAAGAGGACAACGACGCCATAGCTGCCCTAAAAACTACCAACTACGAACAGTTCCGCCTGCCAACTATTGGACCACTCTCTCTTATTAATAAAAATGCAACTCCTCAAGAGCAGGAACTTGCAGCAAAAATTGCCCTTACATATGGTAAATCTGAAAAAGGCAAAGAGTACTCCGTAGATGTTTTAGGCAACAGCTACACTGTTGAGCCATTTAATAGCAAAGCCGAGATGAAAAGGTACTTCTTTAACGAAAAGTAGTCCCCCTCTTACTGTCTTCGTAATACATAATCGTACAGAACATCAGCAATCTTTAGTGGTTTAAACTCTCTATCGAGTGCTTCTGTATCTGCAATATTTTCTGCCCAGTAGAGAAGATCAGCTTCGGGGTGCTCTTTTTGGTACTCTTTAAATTTTTCAAAGTAAAAATCAATCTTTCCGGCTTTGGCATACTTTATATGACCAAAGGGCCAGAAGCGTAGTTGGTTTGTCTCTTCAATTGGTTTTTTCTCGTGGAAGTACTGAAAGAGTGTTGCATATACTCCCGTTCTATCAGCTCCTGCTTTACAGTGCATCCACATCGGATACTCTATCTTTCCAAATATCTCTTTCGCTTCCACAAGCGTTTTGCTATCTGGAATTCTGCGGGAAAATACGGTAATATCAACAAGCTTCACCCCAAGCTCTTCGCACTTCTCTTTCTCAAACAGATAGTATGCAGAGTTTGGGTTGGCACCTTTTAGGTTTAAAATAGTCTTTATCCCATACTTCTTTACATCTCTCTCAAGCTGGTACATAGTAGGCTGCGATGAGCGATAAACTCCATCGGATATTTTATGGAAGTTATAACGAAAAAGGTTAATAAAGTTATGCTCCTGAAACATTGCATAGAGCCACGCTTTCACCCTTGCAAATTTTGTATCTATACTGAATCTCACTGATGTAGCTCCTTAAACTCTTCGCAATTTTGCAAGAGTTGCTCTTTTGTTCCCCGGCAGGCAATTTTACCCTCTTTAAAGAGATAAATACTATGGGCAATATTTACAGGTTTTAGGCGATGGGTTACAATTATGGTAATAATATCTCTCGATATCTCTTTTATCGTCTCAATAATTGCATCTTCGCTCTGGTTGTCAAGTGCCGAAGTTGCTTCGTCTAAAATCAGAATCTGCGGCTCTTTGTAGAGTGCCCTTGCAATAGCTATTCGCTGGCGCTGCCCTCCGCTAAAGTTGGTTCCAGCTTCACTTAGCACTGTGTAGATACCATTTTCCAAGCTCTCTACATGCTCGTAGATATTGGCTCTTTTAAGTGCATTAACTACACGCTCTTCATCTATCTCTTCTCCATATGCCACATTTGCTGCTACGGTGTCGTTAAATATATATATCCTCTGCGTTACTATCGAAATCTTCTCTCTTAGCGCATGCAGATCATACGATTTCAGATCCTCTCCGTTAATCAAAACTTTACCGCTGCTTGCATCGAAAAATCGAAGTATTAGATTAATTGTCGAAGACTTTCCGCCACCACTGCCACCAACAAAAGCAACAATATCTCCCTTTTTTAAAGTAAGGTCAATGCCATCTATTGCTGCAGCCTCATCATACTTTAAACCGGCAGAGTCAAATGCCAAAGAGTCCACGCTTGCTAAACCTTTACCTCCGCTGCTGCGTTCTGTGCTTAAGTGCATTAGTGCCTCTATTCTCTCATGTGCTGCAATTGCGTCTTGAAATTTAGAGTAACTTACCGACACTCTTCGTACCGGGTCTACCGCCATAAACATTGCAGTCATAAAGGTAAAGAAAGAGCCGACACTCATCTGCCCATCTATTACCGATTTTCCACCTATTATAATAACAGCTGCTGCACTAATTGCCGCAAAAA
>JANTGQ010000165.1 GCA_024762845.1 Nitratifractor sp.
AAGAGAAGTATAGTGATATTACTGTGCAGAGTGTGGCACCTGATATTACAGCTAAAGTTGTAATTTTAGCTATTAAGCCACAGTCGCTGGAGAGTTTGGAGCTTTTTGGTAAGGCAAAAGCAGTTATATCGATACTTGCGGGTACTCCTATTGCAAATATTAAAAAGAAGGTAGAAGCTGAGTTTTTTATTCGTGCTATGCCTAATGTTGCAGCACTGAAGCAGAAATCTGTAACCTCTGTTGTAGGTGATAGCGGATTTAAAGAGGAGGCATTAGAGATACTTAGCACAATAGGCACTCCGATTTGGCTTAAGAGCGAGAAAGAGCTCGATATTGCTACAGGTTTGGCAGCCTCTTCGCCTGCGTGGCTTGCAATTGTAGCAGAAGCTTTGGCAGATGGTGCGGTAAATTTAGGCTTGGGTAGAGCTGACTCTTATGTGTATCTTGGTGGCCTTTTTGAGGGTGTTGGCGCTCTTTTAAAAGAGATGAAACCTAGTGATTTTAAAGATATTGTTAGCTCTCCGGGAGGTACTACCATTGCAGGTGTTGCAACATTGGAGAATAGGGCAGTAAGAGCTGCATTTATTGAGGCAATGGCAAGTTGTTACGACAGAGCTGTTGAGCTTGGAAAGAAGGAATAGATATGTTTAAGAAAGGAATTTTGCTTCTACTTTCTGTAGTCTCTCTTTTGTTTGCAGAAGTTGATATGGAAGAGTTGACCCAAAAAGCGAAAAGTGGTGATGCACGGGCAATCTATCAGTTAGGGTATATCTATGGAAATGGGGTTGGTGTAGCAGTAAATAAAGAGAAAGCCTATAAACTCTACCAAAAAGCTGCAAAGCTAGGGAGTAGTGATGCAAAACTATCTCTGGAGCTTTTGAGTTTAGATGAAGATATTTTAAAAAAGCATACTTCTAAAGAGAACCAAATAACTATAGATTCTGAAGGAGAGAATATTTTTGCTTCAATTGGTGCCAATGATTTATCAGAGATTGTTGGTAAGGCTAAGAAGGGTGACAAAGAGGCACTCTATACACTTGGTGTGATGTACGAAAATGGCTATGGAAGTATTAAGCCAGATAAGACAAAATCGCAAATGTTTTATCAAAAAGCTGCTGCATCCGGTAGCAAAAAAGCGAAAGAGTTGTTGAAATTTAAAGGTGTTATAAAAAAGTAACTTATTTATATTTTTTTGGACTTAGGGAGTAAGCTTTTTTGAAATTTTTGATAAAGTGACTTTGGTCATAAAAACCAACTTTATAGGCTATCTCTGTAAGTGTTATCTGCCTATTTGTGCTAAGAAGTTCTTTTGCTTTATGGATACGCTGGTCGATTAAGAATGCATGCAGTGTTAAGCCGTACTTTTCTTTAAACAGTCTGTTAAGATGAGCAGTAGAGTAGCCTGTCGTTTCTGCTATTTCATCTATCGAGATAGCCTCTTCTATATTTTCTATGATATAGTTTTCTATTTTTTGAAGTAAAGTGTTACTGCGTTTATCACTACAACCAGTCTGTGCTTGTTGGCAATAATTTTTAAAGAGGGTAGTAGCAAATTGCTCGATTTCTCTCTTTGCGTTGTCACTATTTTGTAAACTACTGTAAATAGTTGTCAACTTTTGGTATAAATTTCGATTTTTGATAATATTTGGTGAGAGTGTTACGAATGTGTTCGTAGGAAAAATCTTTTTTTGCAGCTCTATACACCACTGCTCTTCTAGCATTAAACTATAGTAACCAATGGGTGCAGCTGTTAGGTTTTTTGTAAGGTGAACATGGTTTGGGTTAAAGAGTGCCAACTGCATCGGTTTTAATATTTGGCTATCTTGATTATGATACACTATTTCGATGTAACCACTCTCTATTGCAACAACGTTAAAGCCTCTGTGTGAGTGTTTTGCAAAGTTTTTAAAACTCTCTTTAGTGTATTTAAACTCTCCATAGAGAATAGTGCCATTAAATAGTTTCTCTACCAAAGGTATCCTTTGTCATTTTTATACAATTTTTATATTCTCATTTCTGTTATTATTACGAAAAATTATACCATGTCCAAGTAAAATGGTATATGATAAATAGATTAAAAGGTACGTTATGGAGATGGATATTTTTACTTTGGTGTTACTCTTTTTTGCTGGTGCATTTGCTGGGTTTGTAGACTCTATTGCAGGAGGTGGTGGTATTATAACTCTCCCGGCACTCTTGGCTGCTGGTATACCACCGCATCAGGCTTTGGCTACAAACAAGTTACAGAGTTCGTTTGGTTCATTTACTGCAACATATAACTATACAAAAAAAGGTTTATTGCAACCTAGAAAGTTGCTTCTTGGAGTACTATTTACCTTTTTTGGTGCGGCTGCCGGTGCGATTGCTGTGCAGTACTTTGATGCAAAATTTTTAGAGAGTTTTATTATTATAATGTTGGTGGTTATTTTTATATATACTTTTCTTTCTCCAAATCTTGGGGCAATACATACAAAAGCAAAAGTATCGCAACTCTTTTTTTATATACTCTTTGGGTTTACTATAGGGTTTTACGATGGATTTTTTGGACCAGGAACTGGTAGCTTTTGGACAATTGCACTTATTTTGATGCTGGGTTTAAACCTAAAAGCTGCAACTGCTCAGACTAAACTTTTTAACTTTACGAGTAATATTGTCTCTTTGGCTGTTTTTATATACTCTGGTTTGGTACTGTGGGTAGTAGGGGTGGTGATGGGTGCTGGGCAGATAATTGGTGCGTATTTGGGCTCTAGCATGGTTGCCAAAAGAGAAGTAAAATTTATACGTTATATCTTTTTAATTGTTGTTGGAGTTACTATTATAAAGTTAAGTTTTGAGTATTTTTAACCCCTGCTATGAGATTATAGAAGAAGCGAGAGAGGGATAAGCCATCCCTCTTATCTACAAGCGTCTACTGCATCGCTAGGAGAATTGTATAGATAAACCTCTACCCTTCTGTTAAGCGCTCTTTGGGCTGCTGTTTTGTTTGGAACAAGTGGCTTGTTGTAAGAGCACCCTTTTACATAAATTCTGTTTTGTGCGCCATAAGATTTTATAAGATTAGTTACACTCTGTGCACGTCGTAGAGAGAGGTTGTAGTTATAGCTGTAGCTTCCTGCACTATCTGTAAAACCTGCTACCTGTACAATTGTACGTGGGTATCTTTGAAGAACCATTGCAAGTTTTGAAACTTTTGTCTGTGCACTGCTTCGTAAACGGTCCGAGTTTACTGCAAACATCATAGAGTCTCTAAACATCACTTTAACATATCTGTCACCTTTAGAGACAACAATAGATCGGCTAGGGTCGAGTGCTGCTAGAGGATCGTTATTAAGACCTGTACCTAAAGCGTTTGCTACTTCGTTTGCCTGCTGATCTAAGAGGTAACCAGTTCCAGCACCTACTGCTGCTCCTGCCGCTCCACCAACGAGTGCGCCTCGTAGTTTGTTTTTTGATTGTGTAGCCCCTACAACCGCGCCAAGAACGCCACCTATTAAAGCACCATTTTGTGTTCTTGCATTGCTATTGTCTCTAACTAGAGATTGGTTCCCTACTGCACAACTGTTCATAAAGAGTGCAGCCGCTGCTGATAGCGCTAAAACTTTGATTTTCAATGTATACTCCTTCTGGAATTGATATGATGAAATATTATATCACTATTTCAATTTTTTGTCAAAATTTGGTATAATGCTTGTAGGTATGGCAGATAGTTGCCCACTTATAGTGGGAGGAAAGTCCGGGCTGCAGCAAGGCAGGATTCCATCTAACGGATGGCTGGGGTAACCCAAGGGCAAGTGCAACAGAGAGTAGACTACCC
>JANTGQ010000166.1 GCA_024762845.1 Nitratifractor sp.
ATTTGAGGTTAACCCGTAGGTTAATCGATGATTTTTTGTAAATGCCCATAGTGCAATGACTAATGAAGCTTCTGTGATTTCTAATGCAAAATCCGGGATAAACTGTTTTCTTATATGCTACAATTATAAATCTATTGTTTACAAAGGGGTTTCATGGATAGAAAGAAGATACTTATAGTCGAAGACGAAGTCTTGACTGCACAGCATCTGGAGATGCTTATAGAGGATGCAGGGTATAGTGTTGTGGGTATTTGCGACCGTGGAGAGAGGGCAATTAAAGAGGCGCTTCGGCTGAAGCCGGACTTGATATTTATGGATGTTATGCTTAAAGATAACATAAGCGGTAGTGAGGCAGCGCTTAAAATTACTACTCTTATCGATACCAAAATTATCTTTTTAACAGCCTATAGCGATGATGAGATGATAGAGTATGCAATAGAGTCCAAAGCTGTGAATTATATTATAAAACCCTTTAGCGAGGAGCAGATTATTACAGCACTCAAACTTGCATTTACGCAGCCAGAGAGCAGCAATAGTAGCCATTCTGACACTCTTATCCTGCCATATGGGTACAGCTTTAATATGGAGACAAAAACGCTACTTAAAAGCTCAGGAGAGAGCGTTTCTCTACGAAATAAGAAGAGAAACATGCTTTATGAACTGCTAAAAAGGAGAGGGCAAGCAGTAAGTTATAAAGAGCTTATGGAGAGTATGTATGCGCAAGAGGCAGCAATCAGTGCTCTGCGTACACAAATATCTCGTCTCAACAAGGCGCTGGGTTTTCCTTTAATAGAGAACGTAAATGGAGTAGGGTACAAAATATCCCTGCCTGCAAGTAAAGAGGGGTAGGCTACCCTACCAGCTACCGCCTCCACCGCCGCCAAAACCTCCGCCGCTAAAGCCGCCAAAATCGCTAAAGTCTCTACTATCTATCGAGATATCATTAGGGGTAAAGCCATCAAATTTGTTATCATTCGGGTTAAACTGATGTGGCTCGAAATCTATATGTGAAAAGCTACCAATATCGCCATCGTACCACTGTGGAAGTGGTGTCTCTAAATCTTGATAGAGTTTGAGCCAGTGCTCATTTAAACCAAAGAGCATAGCGTATGGGAGCAGTTTATCGAGGTAGTGGCTATCCTCTTTTAAAAAGAATTTTATCTTATCTTTCTCTGCTTTGTCTATAAACTCTCGTAAACCAAAAAGGTGGCGTTTGGCAAGTACGCCTTTAAAGGTGAGTGTATTCATACGTTTATAAATCATATAGGTGCCTACAGCTATAATACCTAGCATGAGCCCGATAGATATTAGTAGATCTTTTGACTGTATCGACATTGCAAGAAAAAAGAGTGAAAAGAGTATCCATATAATAGAGAAGAGTATTGTGCCAACTGTTCGGCTTTTTATACCCCCAATAAGATTTACAACTCCCATTACAATAAAAAAAGATGCCACACCAGCTGGCATAAGCGCTTCAAAACCGCTATCTCTGAAGATATAGTAAAAGAAACCACCAACTGTTAAAAGCCCTGCAAAGATAGCAGCAAAAAGAAAGCTGCTGCGTGCGCTTGAAACTTTGGATCCAAAGTAGCCTTTCTCTACCAAGGATTGATGAAGGTACTTTTTAATATTTTCAAAGAGTGACTGCTCAACTTTGAGCTGTTTGTTGGCTACCATACTGCTCTCTTCAAACACTGCATTATATACCTCTGCTTGGTCATGGCTGAGCCCAGAGTTATCTTTGTCTAACTTATGCAGATAGAGCTCTCCATCTTGGGTCTCAATTTTTAGATAGCCAAGATTTGCAAGTTCGAGTATTACCGGTTTAACCTCTTCGAAATCAACAAAATTGTCTTTTAAGAGCCCGGCTTCGAGTAGAGTTAAATCTTTAGGGGGGCGATAGCGTGGGGCAATTGAGCCAATATCTCCAAAGAAGTTGTATCTCTTGGCAAAGTAGTAAAAGAGCCCTAAAATCGGTGCTAAAAAGAGATAGTAGAGAGGGTTTTCGTAGTAGGCGTTGCTTGGCTCTTTACTAAGTGCCATAAGAGATGGGTCAAATGCCACTAAGAGTGTTACACCTTCATGCGCTGCTAAATTATCGGTACTAAATTCGATTATACTACCACTTGTTTTAACAGCTACGGGCTCTTTAGAGCCAAAGCTTCCGCGAAAGCCTTGCAGAGAAACTTTACCCTGCAACTCTTTTGGTAGATAGAGTTTTCCGCTTGCGTGTTGTATTGGAACTTTCCATCCGGTACCGATGAAATCGAAGATTATTGCATTTTTATCTTTGTATCTTCGAACTATTAGACCCTCTAAAGAAAAAGATATCTTGTAATCTACAACTCCGGAAATATACCTGTTTGGGTCGCCAATACGCACTCTGTAGAACTCTTTTTCGCGAAAGAGCTTATAGGGTACTGTAACACCATTTTGGCTTACTTTGAGATTAGAAATTTTGGTTTTGTTTTTTGGAATATCGAGATATATCCCATGCCTACGACTCTCTTGGAAGTTATATTTAATCTGCTCTTTTACCACTACCTTTTCGTTATTAAGAACTACTAAATCGGTGTGAAACTGCTCTATAACCTCGCCAAAGAGCCAAACGCTACAGAGCAGGGCAAGGAGTAGCAGTCTCATAGGTCGATTTTAGGCATCTTGTAGACATCTGCTTCTATCGCTTCATCTACCTCGAAGTACTCATATGGGGCAAAGTTAAACTGTTTTGCAATATAGAGTGCCGGGAAAGACTCTATTTTTGCATTATAGTCGCGAACTGTGGCATTATAGTAGCGTCTTGCGTTCTCTATATCACCCTCTATTGCTTGCAGTTGGTTTTGCAGATTAATAAAATTCTCATTTGCTTTAAGGTCAGGATATGCTTCGCTTAAACCAAAAAGTCCGCTAACAGAACTTTTATAGAGTGCTTCTGCTTTACTTGCATCGCCGGCATCGTGTGCACTTAGAGCCATATTACGAGCTTTTATTACATTTTCTAGCGTTTCGCTCTCATGTTTGGTGTAGCCTTTGATGGTCTCTACAAGTGCTGGAATAAGGTTATACCGCTTCTTAAGCTGCACCTCGATATCTGACCACGCAGAGAGTAGTTTATGGCGTAGACCAACTATATTGTTGTAAGTCATTACAGCGTAGACTACTGCAATAATAAGAAGCAAAAGAATAATGTTCGTAAGTTTCATGCTTTTCCTTTAAAGAGTTTAAATAATTATAGCTAAAATTATGGTAATTACTTATTTTACTTTCATAAAAATAGAGTTTTATTTCGTATTAAAAGGATACTATTGACCACCATTTCACAGCAGTACCTTGAGCTTACAATTGTTTTACTGGTACTCTCTATAATTTTTTATACAGTTTTTACTCTTTATCGAAAAAATGAGATTTTATATTCACAAAATGCCTCTATATCTAAGGAACTACAAGAACGAAAAGAGCACAGTATGAGTCTTGAAATAGAACAAGAGAAGAGTAGTGAGAGACTTGAAGAGTTGGCAAATTTAAAAGAGACAGAGCACAACTACTATCAACTACTTGGAGAGTATAACACCCTGAAGCAGCTGCATAGTAGTGTAAATGAGGAGCTAGAGCAGGTAAGAGAAGAGCTCGCACAGATGCAGAGTTTAAAAGAGAAATCGATAAGCCTGCAGGAGGCACTAGAGAGTAAAGAGCAGGTAGTAGAGCAGCTACATACCAAAATGCTCAAAGAGTTTAAACTCTTAAGTTCTGAACTTTTGGAACAGAAGCAACAGAGCTTTCAGAGCAGTTCTAAAGAGCAATTAAAGCTTCTTTT
>JANTGQ010000167.1 GCA_024762845.1 Nitratifractor sp.
GTCTCAATCCCCTTGAAATCGGGTCGTGTTGTAATGGCTATCGGTACCCAAAAATAGGGTGTTTGCTATTCTTAAGTGAAACTTAGAACTTTTATGAGACTACTTTAGAAAAAAATTAATACCATAAAATGGTAACTTTAAGATTGTTCTAAAGCTTAAGTGAAACTTAGAACTTTTAACAGTGGGTTGTTAAATAACGCTTACGGCTATTATAGCAAAAATTGATTAAATTTGCTGCTATTAATCTTTGTTTTCTTGCTCTTTTGAGGCTTTGCACTGCTTGGTAAACTTTTTGAGTGCTGCTATATTGCCTACAACCACAAGGGTATCGCCGGCGTCGAGTTTGTGGTTTTCGCCTCGGCTGATGTAGGTGAGTTGGTCGCTTTGCTCTTTGTCGATAATTGCTATAAGTACAACGCCCTGGGAGCGAAAAGAGATATCTTGTAACTCTTTACCGTCGTATATACTGCCCGCTTCGATGATGATTTCGGCAATTTTAATATCGTTGCGCTCATAAACGATAGTGTTTATCGCCTCGCGAACAGCCGGTCGTGTAAGGGCATTTATAATCTGCTCGCTAGAGGCGTCGTAGATGTTGATAATAATATCTGCTCCGGCAAAGCGCAGCTTTCGGCTGCTCTCTTCGGAGTTACTTATGGCTACTATTGTGGCATCGCGGTAGAGCTCTCGCAGGCTCAGTACCAAAAAGAGGTTATTGGCGGTGTGATCCATTGTGCAGTAGAGCATATGTTTTTCTGGCTCGATGTCGAGCTTAAAGATAGAGTCATTCTTTTTGGGATTAAATTTTCGCACATCAATAACACCATCTGCTAGAGCATCTTCGTAGTTGTAATCTTGCATTACAGCTATACGGATACCAAAGCCATCCTCTTTGAGGCGTCTGTATATTGTCCGTCCAAATTTGCCATACCCAAAGAGAACAATCGACTGTTTTTTTCTATCCACTACTGCACCCTCCGTTTAAAGTGGTCTATTGCACTTGAATAGCCTAGTACTATCAGCTCATCACCCACCCTAAGCTCCCAGTCATCATTTGGGTTAAAGTAGAAATCTCTTCTATATTTGCTTTTGCGCACAATTCCAAGCAGAACCAAGCGGTGCATGAGTGTGTGTATCTCCCAGAGCTGCTTGCCGGCAATTCTATCTGTAATTGTGACTTCATCGATTCTGTCGCTATTGTTGCGCAAAATAATAGAGCGAACTGCTTCAAATGCAACAGGCTCCCCGGCATACACAGATGCCATAAGTGCTGCCTGCTCTTGCGGTATAATTATCTCATCAATTCCGGCATATTTGAGTTTATCGGCAATTTCGCTCTCGCTTACGCGTGCGGTTACATGGATATGGCTGTTGAGACTCTTGACGTTTATGGCAATAAAGGCGTTTTGCTCATCGTCAGATGTAAGGCAGAGTACCTCTTTAATACGCTCTTTTACACCAATTTTTGTAAAAATTTCGCTGCTTGTTGCATCTGCACAAATACTTCTGTAGCCTAGCGAGTTTGCCTGCTGGGCGCGCTCTTCGTTGGCATCGATTACTATTATTTCGTTTTGCCAATCTACAAGTCCGGCTGCTACCTTTTGCCCCATAACACCAAAGCCGCATATGATAATAATATCGCTCTTTTTATTGAGTTCTTGCATTACTCTATCTTCGCGCAGTTCGCTGAGGCGTTCGTTAAAAGAGGAGACGATAATAGATGTCAAGAACGAGATAAGCCCGATACCTGTAATAATAATAAACATCGATACCACACGCCCCTCGTATGTAACTGGCGAGATATCGCCATACCCAACGGTCGAGATGGTAATAAGTGCCCAGTAGAAAGCATCAAAAAGGGTGTGGATATTGGGGTTTTTATCGTTACCTTCGAAGACATAGAGCATAATTCCGGCAATAAAGATAAAAAATGCTGTCAGGGTTAAGAGGGTAACAAGCTCAAACTTTTTTGCCTTAAGAATAAAGAGAAAACTGCTTAGACTCTTGGCGTAACGCAGCATCTTAAACGCCCGAAAGAGTACAAGTATACGCAAAACCCTAATTTGGCGGTAACTTGGCAAAATTGCAATAAGGTCGATAATTGCAGAAGGCGAAGATACATACCCCCACTTATCTTTAAAAATTCTGCCCCAAAGCTGCCAAATATTAAGCGGTTGCGAGAGAAACTCCGCCTCTTCATACTGCTTAATAACTATTTTATGAATATCACTATAGACCCACATTCGAAAGAGATACTCGATAATAAAGATAGAGGTGATAAAGTAGATATCGAAATCATCTACCCACTCAGGCAGAGGCTGTTTTACCTCGATGACCAAAATAAATACACTTATAAGAATGATAAAAATCATAAACATATCAAAGAGCCGCTTATATGGGTAACGGTCGTTTTCGAGCAGATTATAGAAAAACATCTTGACACTATTGTAAGCTTCGGAGTTGTTTAAAAGATAAGCAAAGTTTACAATTAGTTTAACAAGCACTTCTTTTTTTCCTTTTTAAAGTCTGATTTTTGGCTATAATAGCATTTTAACACAGATTTCGCCTTAGAATTACAGAACTCTACACAAACCATTGCACTGTAGGCACTTACAGAGAAACCATCGATGCACCTACGGGTGCACCTTAAGTTTTCCGCAAATACCTACACCACAAGCGTTTGGCAGATTTCAAGCAATTCGAATGCGAAATCTGGGTTTAAGATAAAAAAATAGGTTGACACATTTAATCTGTCTTTATATCTATTTCGTCAAGTGCTTTAAAGCGATGCTCAATTGGGTCAAAATACTCCAAGTCGCCACTTTCGATGTGGTAATACCAGCCTTGAATAAAGAGTTTTCCCTCCTCTAGGGCATCCTGTACTACAGGATAGCTAAGTAGGTTTTTAAGCTGCGCTATAACATTAAATCTCTCTGTTGCGCGTAAAAGAGCATCTTTATCTTCTCTACCGACCATTGCAAGCGCACTCAGTTTTGACTCTTTGGCGTACTCTAGCCAGCGTGTAAGGTGTTCAGTTTTTGTGTCGTTTGGGTCAGACTCTTCATAGAGAGCTTTACATGCACCGCAGAAGCTGTGTCCGCAAACTATAATATCCTCTACATGCAAGTGAGCTACTGCATACTCTATAGATGCAGAGACTGCAGTGCACTCTGAACCGGGTTGAAAAGGCGGAACAAGGTTTCCAACATTTCTATCGATAAAGAGATCACCCGGATTGGTATGTGTTATAAGGTTGGGGATAACTCGTGAATCGCTACAAGATATAAAAAGTACCTTTGGTGACTGCCCCTTTACTGCCAGCTCCTGAAAGCGTGTTGCATACTCAGACAAGTACTTCTCTTTAAACTCTTTATGGCTCTTAGCCAACTTCTCTAACTGCATCTTCTCCCCTTTTGCAATATTTTAACCCGGATTATGCATAGAGTATACCCATGCTATGAGCTATTCTATAAAAAGAAAATGTAAAAGTTGTGAAATGCAACTATTTTTTATACTCTTTTTGCACTATTTTTTAGCAGAAACAAGAGGAATCTCTATCTGAAAGCGAGCTCCTAAGTTGCTATTTTTGGCACTGATTACTCCGTGCATCTTCTGCTCTATAATCAGTTTTGCCATATAGAGCCCAAGTCCGGAGCTGTTGGGGCGCTTTTTGTTTGTGTAGTAGAGGTCAAAAATTTTCTCTAAGCTCTCCTTGGCAATGCCGCCGCCGTTGTCGCTTATCTCTATAAAAAGAGTTGTTTTTTTGCGTGCTAGCTCTATGGTTATTGCCGGATGCTCTATGGC
>JANTGQ010000168.1 GCA_024762845.1 Nitratifractor sp.
CAAGAGGAGGTTTTTGATAACTTTATAGAAAAAGAGTTAATCAACCCTACTTTCCTTACACACTACCCGGTTGACATTAGCCCACTTGCAAGACGAAACGACGAAGATCCGCAAATTACCGATAGATTTGAGTTCTTTATTGCAGGTAAAGAGATTGCAAATGGATTTAACGAGTTAAACGACCCTATCGATCAGTTAGAGCGTTTTAAAGCCCAGGTGGCAACAAAAGATAGCGACGACGAAGCGATGCATATGGATTTAGACTTTGTACGAGCCCTAAGTTACGCAATGCCGCCAACCGCAGGGCAAGGGATTGGAATAGACAGATTGGCGATGATTTTAACAAACCAACACTCTATTAGAGATGTCCTCCTCTTCCCGGCTATGAAACCAGAGAAAGATTTAGAGTTAAGCGGCGAAGATAAAAATGCTATTGCTTGTAAAAAATGCGGCAACAGAGTCGAAGAAGAGCTGAAACCTGCCAAAAAAGGCAAAGGGTACTTCTGTATAGATACAGCAGCCTGCAAAAAGAGAATGAGCGAAAAGTAGTTTCTACTTTTCCTCTATTACTCACACCTTAATCCACCTATTTTTTAATGTATCAAGAGACACATAACTTACTTTTGCAATGGTACCAAAAGAGCGGTAGATTTTCCTTGCCTTGGAGACAAACTAATAATTTATACCACATCTACATTAGCGAAATAATGCTCCAGCAAACGCAAGTTAGCCGTGTCTTAGAGCACTACTATCCAACATTTCTAAAACGCTACCCAACCATTAACGATTTGGCAGAGTCAAGCCTAGATGAACTCCTGGCACTCTGGAGCGGACTTGGCTACTACTCGCGTGCAAGAAACCTACATAAAAGTGCTAGCATCTGCAAAGAGAGTGGTCTACCAACATCTGTAAAGCAATGGATGGCACTACCAGGCATTGGTAGATACACAGCAAGTGCAATATGCAGCTTTGGCTTGGAGCAAGAGGTAAGTGTAGTAGATACCAACATCGCAAGAGTGCTCAAACGCTACTTTGCCCTATTAGACGCAAAAGATATCACAATCTGGAGCTACGCAGATAAGTTCTTAAACAAAAAAGAGTCAAAAGCCCACAACTTAGCGCTTATGGATTTAGGCTCCCTCATATGTACCCCTAAAACTCCACTATGCAGACTCTGCCCACTACAAAGCAGCTGCCAAGGCAGAGAGAACCCAGAGATATATATTAAGAAAAAAAAGATTATTTACAAAGAGTTGGAGCTCTTTTTAGGCGTATTGGTCAGAGAGAACAAATTAGCACTTGTAAAATCAAAAGAGAGACTCTACCACAGTTTGCTTACCCTCCCACATATCGACCCCATAGAGGAAAACTTTATAGCAAAATACAAACATAGTTACACAAAATATAGAATTACGGCAAAACTTTACCACACAGAAGAGATAAACGAAGAGATCCACTGGTACGACCTATCACAAATAGAGAACGCCCCAATTTCCAACTTAACAAAAAAAGCGCTGAAGTTTATAGTTTAACCCAGGTTAGTGCAGTAGAGCTACTTCAAAGCCCTACTCACACATTCGAATAATTAGGCTACTTTTTTAATTGCTGATGCAACTACTTTTTTTGCACTCTTTTTATTTGCAGGTTTCTTTTTAAGCGCAACTTTAGTTACTTTTTTCAAAACCTTCGCTGCAGATTTTTTTGCTACCGTACCCTTTTTAACAGCTTTTTTTGTTGCTTTTTTAGCAAGTTTTTTTAGACTCTTCTTTTTAAGAGTTGTTACTTTTTTCTTAACTGTCACTTTTTTAGCACTGCTTTTCTTTGCAACTGCACTCTTTTTTACCTGAGCTTTAGGTGCTACTTTCTTTTTTGCAACTTTTTTTACAGCCTTAGTTGTTTTAACCGCTGCTTTTGCTTTTTTCTTTGTATCTTTAGACATTCTGTCTCCTTGTGTTATTTTTATAAAACTAACTATTAGTAATATAATATTACTATTATACACAAATAATTACTAAAAGTCAATTAATATCACTTTTCGATATAATAATAGATATTTTCTAACTAGACAGAGGAGTGAAGTGTTATGACTTTTATAGAATTTAAAAAGCTACTTCTAGATGCAGAGACAACACTGCCAAAATTTAGTAAATTAATTAAAGTAAGCGAAAAAAACCTACAATCCTATAAAAAAAAGGGCGAAGTCCCCAATGCCATTGCCGCTCTTGTGGCATGTTTTGCTCATATGCATAGTTACAATATTGATTACAAAGAGGTGGTAAACTCTTTAGAGCTCAAAGCAAAAAAGAAAAAAGGCTCTGGCTTTGGGAACCAAAAAGCCAAAAAAGAAGAAGAATCAGAGGTTAAACAATAGATGTAGCGGTTAAAAAGAGATACTCTTTTCCCGTAACAGTTACCCGAAATCTCTTTTGCTGCAGATACTTTTTACAAAAGTAGATATCTTTAATAACAGTCCCCAACTCACTATAGTTATAGTTTGGTACCCGCGCACCATATACCATTTCTCCATCTATCCACCTACAGTTTGGAAATCCCAAAATAACAGCACCACCCTTTGCCAAATAGTTTTGTACCAAATGCATAAAGGTAGTTTTCAAATTTAGTGTCGAACTCTGTAGTGTTCCAATAGAAATAAGCAGATCAAAACTGCCCAAGTTTAAACTATCAAGCCGGTTTATATCTTCGCTAATAAAAGTGCAGTTGCTGCAATCTGTAAATCTCTCTTTGGCATACTCTATTGCACTTTTAGAAAAATCAACTCCAACAAACTCTATAGCCTCAAAAGCTTCGGGATAAAGCGACTGTATAGTCTCAAACTCATCACCCCTGTTTATCCCCAAATTCAAAACTCTCTTTCTTTCCGAGACTTTCGCATGTTTGAGTGCCTCTTTATAGTAGTAGAGAAAACTAAACTTTCTATCTTTCTCTATTAAAAAAAAGTCACTCTCTACACCATACTTTTCACTCGATTGGCTACTACTGTGAAAAGAGTTTTCGCTATTTAATGCTTCAAAACGTAATAAAACATTATCCCTTTTAAGCTCTGGCGTCAAAAAGCGAAAAAGATAAGTACTGGCAATATCAACAAATGTGCCATATCCAAAACTCTCTACTTCATCCCTACTGAGCAACAGCGCAAAAGATTTTGGCGGCTCTGCTATAACTCTCTCTACTTTCCCAATTATCTCTAAAAGCGAGCATCCCCTACAATCTACTATCAACATCCACAAACAACACCGGTACCGCTTTGTGCTTTTTCTCCTTGTGTCTCATACCCATCTCGCTTCCACCAATCAAGACCACCTATTAACTCTTTTACTTTAAAACCAAGTGTCAACAGTTTAAGTGCTGTTTTTGTAGAAGCATTGCAACCAATACCATCACAGTAGCAGACATAAGTTTTATCTCTATCAAGATTCGCCGTTGTATTACTACAAATCTCTCTATGGGGCAGATTAACAGCACCCGGAATATGCTCAAGCTTAAAAGCCGCCGCAGATCTACCATCTACAATAACGACATCCTCCCCACACTTTAAAGCATCAAACAAATCAGCCGAATCCATCTCGTAAGAAAGTTTTGCACTATAGTAGTTTAACTGTTCAATATTCATACACAATCCTTAATCCCGGATTTTGCAATAGAATTGCTTGAAATCTGCCAAACGCTTGTGCTGTAGGTATTTGCGGAAAACTTGAGGTGCACCCGTAGGTGCATCGATAGT
>JANTGQ010000169.1 GCA_024762845.1 Nitratifractor sp.
AGCCGAGTGCCTCACGCTTCTTTTTTGTTAGGCTCTTATATACTAAATCGTAGGAGTGGTCTATAAGCTCTTTGATAACACTATCCTCTACATCTGTCTCTTCAGCCATTACTGTGTTCCAGTGTTTTTTGTTCATGTGGTATCCGCCGCTTATGCCGTTGTAAATTGAACGAAGCTCTAGCGCATAGATTGGGTCGCACTTTAGGTTAACCCGCAGAGGGTGCTTATCGCTAGTTAGCGCAAATATCTTCTCGGCGATGCGGTAGACTCGTACCTCTTCATCAAAGGGGTAGTCGTAGGCGGCACCCTGCTTGCTAAGGAGATAACTATCTAGCTCTTTAAAGGTCATTGCTGCTCTTTTGTCCAAACAGCAAACTCGTTGCCATTAATATCTAAAAAATGAAAGCGACTTCCTCCGGGAAAGCTAAATACCTCTTGCGAGATAGTGCCGCCATTGGTTACAATTTTTTCTTGAGTCTCTTTAAGGTTATCGGAGTAAAAGACTACCAATGCCGCACCATTACTAACCTTAGATGCCAAGTCTGATTTGTAAAACCCACCTTCTATAGTTTTGTCTGTAAATGCTAGATACTCGGCACCATATGCTACAAATTTCCACCCAAAAACAGCGCTAAAAAAAGTCTCTGTAGCCTTTAAGTCTTTGGCTGGTAGCTCTAAATAATTTATGCTTTCGTGTATCTCCATTTTAGAGTACCTCTAAAATCTCTTTAGTCATACTCTCCATATCCACTACACGCGCAAACTCTGCAAACATTTTTTGGCTCTCTTCGTCGGTGCTAGACATTATCTCTGCCATTGCTTTCTCTTGCTGAGCTCTGCTTTCCCATTTGACAAGGCAGTAGATTAACCCATTTTCATCACGCAATGAGTCGCGAGAGATAAACCCATCCACTCCTGCCAAACCTGCACTGATTTTTCTAGAAAGTGCTTTCCAATCTTCTAACAAACTCTCATCATTTAGCTTTAATTTTGCTATAACCATTATTTTACTCATTGCGCATCCTTTTTTTAGACTTCTAGCAAAACAATATAAGTGAGTATATTCCTTATTGCACATCATCTTTCATTGAATACTCCTTCGACTTAGCTTTGGCTAGGACTTCACGAATATTCAATAAAATCTAATGCACACTAAGCAATATCTTCAAAATATATAGTTTTGCAAGAACTCTATTCTACCATAGTTACTTCTCAATATCAGGAAAATTTTCAATCATTTCCGTATAACTCTTATTTTTTCGAAGTGTCTCAACAATAACGGGGAGTGGTTCAGGTAGGTTATCAGGCAAGTCAAACTCATTCTCTCCTACCTCAAAAGCCAGCTTCTCAATAGGTGGTGTAAACTCTGCATCTACACCCTCTTTATTACCACGGGCATCTACCCTGTACCATCCAAACTCTTTAAGGAATAGCCAGTTTAGCCCATGTAGGCAGTAGATATCTGGTTTATACTCAGAGCATGAGAGCCGCTGATAGCAAAACCCGGCGGGTATGCCATTTGCACGCAGCAGTGCAGCGAGCAAAAAAGCTTTGGCATAACACCACCCTGTTTTGTACTTAAGCACTTCTGAGGCTGTAGTTGTTGTAATGTTCTCTTTATAGTCACCACTATGGCGAATCTCATCTCGAACATACTCAAAACACTTTTTGGCAATCTCTATATCACTTTTACAATTTTTTGCTAAATGCATTGCTAATGAATTAACTTCTGGATTTTTGTAGTCTACTATCTCTGTCTCTTCTAAATATTTTGTCATACTAAAAATCCTTTTATAATCAAAGCCAAAGCCCCCAAAGTAGCCATACCCAATACAACACTCTTGGTATACTTTGGGTTAAAATATTTCGTAAAGTTTGGAGCCACCATATACCCTGCAATAAACCCGGGCATTAAGTAGAATCCTGAAACCAACTGCGCATACGAAAACTCGCCAAATAGATAAAACAGCACCAACATAACCAGCGTAAATATGGTGTACAAAAATGCCAGTGTTGATTTAATAGACTCCAGCGGATGATTTTGAAATATCATAGCCAATATCTGACCACCCACAGCTGCTACAGCACCCATAAGCCCAGCCACAAAGCCGCCACCATAGGTAATACCTCTACTAAGCTGAAACGATTTTACCTTGAGACTAATAAAAACAGAAACAAGAATAAAGGTAGCAAAAATTATACCCAAATGTGCAACATCGCTATTTTTAAAAATATACAAAGCCGCAAAAATGCCAGCCAACATCCCTACGCTAACTTGAGGTATATTTTCTACATCTATATGTTCTCTGCCTTTATATGCCATCATAACCGTTAGAGTTAACGAAGCAAAAGCAATTGGTACAGGGATGAGCGTATACGATATCATCGCTAAAAAAGGGACAATTATCATCCCAACACTTACACCTGTTGCCATCTGCAATATTGAAGCAATAATCAAAATAAAATTTGCCAATAAAAAAGTTGTAATAGTCCATTCCATAAAATTTTCCTAAAAAATATAATAAAGGTTGGTAGGTAGAGTAAAAACCTACATGCAGATTAATAAAAAAGTGATAAAAGTATCAGTAAGGAAAAGTAAGCAGGCTTAGAGCCAGACTCTAAAGAGCATTGCGGTAGTGTAAGAAATAGTAGTTTTCATTTTTTGCTCCTTAGGTTTTAGCCTCATTATAACAGAAATATATAAAAAGCTATCTGACTAAGAATCTAGACTAAGGGTCTTAGACAAAGGTCTAGCGTTGAATATTATGAGATTTGTTAGTGCAAACTATGCCCAATATTTCAATAAAAAACAAATGCGTATTTAGAGGATGGGTATTCTCAAATCGAGATTGCTAATTATCTTGGATTGTCTAAATCGGCTGTTTCTTTAATTATTAAAAAGTTTGAAAGTAGAGATTTGACGGCAGGGGTGTAGGTCAAATTATTTATGGCTTGGTGGATATTTTAAAATAGTTGTTTAAATAGCTATTAATTTAGCTATAATAGTAAAAATAATCACAAAAAGGCTAATATGTTATCTTTTTTACCCAAAGCACCACATGACATTACCGAAGAACTTCGAGCTAAATTTAAAGCCAGACGAAAGAGTTTGAACTATACCCAAGATGAACTTGCTATCCGTTCAGGTGTGAGCCTTGGTTCACTCAAACGTTTTGAGAGTTCTGGGAAGATTTCATTGGAGTCGTTGTTGAAGTTGGCTTTGGTTTTGGAATGTTTGGAGGATTTTTCTGGGGTTTGTGAGGTGGAAGAGGAGAAGTTTAAAAGTATTGATGAGGTTTTGGGAAAGAGTTAAATTTTGAAATGTTTTTACGAAACTTATAAAGATTTGGTGCTTAGAGAATTACCTAAAAATGTAAACAATGTATTTCAAAATACTTATGTACTTGAACTTTTAGGACTTCTAAAAAACATAAAAAGAAAGGTTTAGAATGTTTAGTGGCATTTGAGTTAAAAATAGAAAAACTCAAACAAAGTCACTTAGGACAGTTGGAGTTCTATTTGGAAGTGTGAGGCAGAGATTTGAAAGTTCCAAATGAAAACCCAAGTATTGGTTTATGTAGAGAAAAAATGACAAGGTTGTTGAGTATGCTTTAAGTAGAAGCTTAAGTCCTACACGGTCATTACTAATTATTATATGGGGTTGATTCCTAAAGAGTTGTTGGAGTGTAAGATTAAGGAGACTTTTCGCTTGTATGAGGAAAAGGGTTGATGAAGTA
>JANTGQ010000170.1 GCA_024762845.1 Nitratifractor sp.
AGAATTTCTAAGAGTGCAGCTGTTGGGTCGCCACGACCTGAGCGCCCTACTTTGTCTACTTCGTCAAGTACCATTACGGGATCTATAGATTTTGCTTCTACCAAGCCTTGCACTATTCGCCCCGGCATTGCGCCTACATAGGTTCGGCGGTGTCCGCGTAGTTCGTTTACATCTTCTAAGCCACCTAATGCAAGGCGTACCAGTGGTCTCTCGAGTGCTGTTGCTATAGAGTTTGCGAGTGATGTTTTACCAACGCCCGGAGGTCCTGAAAAGCATAAGATTACACCATTATTTGCCTCTTTTATCTTGCCACGTAGCTCTGCTAACTCTTTTACCGAGAAGAACTCTATAATTCTCTCTTTTGGCTTCTCGAGTGAGTAGTGGTCTTTGTCTAGCTCGGCAGCTACTTTTTGGATATTGAGACCTTTTTTGGAGAACTTGCCAAAAGGGATTTCAAAAACCATTTCGAGGTAGTTTTGGAGTACTGTGGCATCTGCGCTGTCGGGGTGTACTTTTGCGTAGCGGTCTATCTGTTTTGCTATCTCTTTATGTGCCTCTTCGCTAATAAAGTTTTTTATCGCTTCTAGTGACTCTTTGTAATTTTTTATCTCCTCTTCGCGCTGGGCGTCTGCACCGAGCTCTTTTTGGATCTCTTTGAGTTGCTCTTTTAGAAAGTACTCTTTATTTGTCTTTTCTATATTAGAGTGGACACGAGAGCTGATATCTTTTTGGATTTTGAGTGCCTCTATCTGAGAAGCGACAACATCTATAATTGCCAAGAGTCGCTCTTCGATATCTTCTTTAATGTAGAGTTCATATGCCTCTTGTTTGTCGAGGTTGATCATGGAGGATATAAGGTCTGCTATTCTGTGGGGCTCTGTAGATTCTTCGATTGTTTTAATTAAATCAGAGGGGATTGTGCTTGTGAGCTGTGAGAGTTGGCGTATCTTTTCTCGCAGCAGTCCTGTAAGGGCATCTATCTTTATAGATTGGTAGGAGTCGTTGTTGACAATGTCTATAGTTGCTCTTAAAACAGTGTCGCTGCTCTGCGGTTTTTCTACTATTTTTGCTTTTGCCAAACCCTGAAAGAGCACTTTTACTCTGCCGTCGTTGAGGTCTACCTTTCGCATTATAGAGCCCACTACTCCAACTTCGAAGATGTCATCAAACTCTCTTTTCTCTTCGTGACCTGGTTTTGTTGTTGTTACAAAGAGTAGAGAGTTCTCTGCCATAGCTTGGTTAACAGCTTCTATGTCACTCTCTTTGTCTAGGAAAATTGGGCTTATCATAAATGGGTAAAAAAATAGTTCGTCTTCTACCAAGATTGGTAGTTCTGTAGGGAATTTATTATAATCTTTAAGCTGCATTTAGCGCTATCCTTCTTAAAATGTATTATTGTAAGAAGTTATTATATCAAAAAATCACAATAACTCATTTATGGTCTTGTGATATCGTTGCTATTTATACCTAAAATTTGTGATTTCTCTTTATAGAACTCTGCAGCACTCTGTTTATTGAGTCTTTTATAAAGGTTGCTTGTCTCTTGGTTATTGAGTGCAATTGTAAGCCCTACCCTAGTAACCATAGAGTCTGCGAGTAACCCATAGTCGTAACTGTTTATTAGCTGTCTATTTGTTTTAAGTGCCTGTAGAGCTTTTTGCATATACGATGTTTCGTAACTGTTTTTAGCAGCGGCTAGGAATTGGTTTTTTATAAGCATATAGCGCAAAACTGAACTGCTTGGATTTTTTTGCAGTGCCTCTTGTATATAGAAGTTTGCCAAAATATTTTCGTGCTTTGCAATGTGTGCAATAGCTAAGTTTGTTGCCGCGTTTTCTATAAGATGATTGTTGCTGCTTTCGGTTTTTAAATCTATATAGCTGTTATCGGCAAGGTCTAGGTTTTTGCTGTTAATGGCATTTATAATTTTTTGGTAAGTGGTATTAGTGGAGCTATTTTGCGTGGGCTCTACTTTATCTAGACTGCTGTTTGTACTACAGCCAATTAAAAGCGTAAAAGTAACTGCCAGAAGTATATGTTTAATTAATTTATACATTTTAATTCCTATATGTGGTAGAGGTATTATAGCACAAGAGGGTCTTTTCTTAGTAAAATTATGTCATTTTGTTTTTATAAGTCTACTCTTTCAAAAATTATATTATAATAAGTGATATATTGATTTTATCGACAAAAAAGGTATGGTTTGGGTTTTTATAGTAGGGTTTTAATCTCTTTTATTTTTCTGTTTGTCTCTACTCTGCTCTATGCAGAGGGTGGTAGTAATGATCCGCAGGTTACTATAACCTCTTCTAAATCTATAAGTGAGGGTGACTCTGGTACAAAGAGAGTTACTTTAGATATTTCTATAAACAGCTGCCCCTCTCTTATGCCGATAAAGATAAAGTATACAACTTCAAATGGTTCTGCTAAAGCGGGTTCTGATTATGAGAGTAGTAGTGGGTCGGTTACATTTATGCCGCTTAGTTGCCAGAAAAAGTATAGTAAAGAGTTTAGAGTTAAGGGCGATACGCAAGTAGAGAGCGATGAGAAGTTTTATGTTCTCCTAAGTGATAATGGTACCAATAGTTACCAAAAGTTCCATTTTGGTAACCAAAAAGCAACAATTACTATTAAAAATGACGATGAGTCGCAAAATGCCGATTTGTCTATTAATAAAACAAATAATAAATCGAGCAGAGTCGGTATTGGCGAAGTGGTTACTTATACGATTATTGGGAAAAACAATGGTCCAAAAAGCAGCAAAATATTTATTTGGGATACCTTGCCTGATAATATGGAGTTTGTAAGTGTAAGCGATAGCTCTGGAAGTTTTAGCTGCAGCTACAGCAGCAGTGATAGAAAGATACGCTGTAGAGGTGCTAGAGTTTTTGCAAAAAGCAGCACTGTTACAGTAACAGTAAAAGCGAAACTTTTAAATAATAAAAGTGACAGATTACGTAACTATGTGGGTATAGAGTCTGACGATTCACCAAAAAAAGGTGATGACAACAGTGGCAACAATAGAGACAGCAGCGATATCTACACCAAAAGCGCTGACCTTAAAGTAGATAAAAAGGTAAAGCGTAGTAACGGAAAATACTACAATAGTGGCTCTTTTGATCTTGGAGAGACTATTACTTTTAAAGTTGTACTTGGAAACTATGATGAGTTAAAGTCTAGAATAGATTTTGAGGACAAGATGCCCTCTGGCTTGAGTTTGCAGAGTTTTTCTGTATCTAATAAACCATCTAACTATGACTGTAGTAGAAGTGGAGAGAAAATTACTTGTGATGGTTCGCACAAGTTTGCACAAAATGAGAGTGTTACACTCTATATTAGAGCCAAAGCTACAAAAAAAGGGCGAATCTATAATACAGCAAAGGTAAGCTCTCCAGAGGGCTATAGGGAGAGTCATACCTATAATAATAGGAACAATGCTCGTGTAGATATTGGTTTGGATAGTGAGAGTATAACGGCTAGCAAAGTAGCATCGTCACCGCAAAATGGTGCCTACTATGTTGGAGATATTGTAACTTTTTCGATTAGCGGTACAAATTATGGTACTACAAACGAAGTA
>JANTGQ010000171.1 GCA_024762845.1 Nitratifractor sp.
TTCGAAACATCTCGTAGTATGGTGTTAACGATTGCGTATTGGCAAAAATCATCGCCAAAACTGTGCCAAAAATTATCAATATACCGCCAATTGCATCATTACTGAAGAGTTTATATATTTTGCTTCTCATCTACTCTCTTTTTTTCAAACAATATACACTATGACTACTTAAACCCTCTTACTCTTTTTCCTATTCATAAGAATAAACGGCACAAAAAAGAGTAGCTCTAATATTATCGAAAGAACTACAACTTTCCAGGTGCCAGCCGGATCATTGGTATATGGCAATCCGCCTGTATTCATACCAAAAAAACCCGTTGCGAGTGTTAGCGGTAAAAAGATACCGGAAAGGAGTGTAAGGTAGTAGACATTTCTATTCATCTTCTCATCTACCTTTGCACGGTAGAAGTCGTAGAGGTAATCTAGCTTCTCTACAGCTGCTTTTGCCAAATTCTCTACGCGGTTCACCTCTTCGTGCAGATCCTCAAAGGCGTGTCTGTCAAAGCTCTCCTGCAACTCTTTTTTAAGGTAACTGTTTAATAAGCCAACAACAATCGCCGCATGAAACATCAGCCGGCTAATAAGCGAGACATCTTTTTTGTAACTAACCCAGCTATCCATAAAGCTACTCTCGAAAGAGAACGAATATAGCCCCTCTTCTAAAGAATCTATCTTAAAGTGGTACTCTTTAATAGAGCTTATTAGCTTCTCTATTTTAACCTCAATAAGCTCTTGCATATTGGCAACTGACCCGAGCTCTTCAAATCTACTCTGCTCTCTATTATACCTATATACGCGGCTCTTCTCTATTAAAAATACTATCGATTTAATCGATATATTATTGCCAATTTCGGGCAATCGCAATATTAGTACGGCATACCCTTCGCGCTTAATAAAATCCGAAGGGTGCTCAGCACTCTCAATATCTTCTAAAATATACTCATCTAAATCTTTTATCTGCATAGAGTCTCTTTTTGGGCATATTATACCAATAGCAAATTAATCACAAAGCAAACGAGAACAAAATGTTACTTTTTGCTACCTAACTAGCATTTTTTCTCGAAAAAAATATATACAATTCCAATATAAATAAAAAAAATCAAGGAGTTTCAAATGAAAAAACTACTTTTATCTTCACTGGTCGCAATTTCACTTTTAGGTAGCCAAGCATATGCATTAGAGGCAAATGCATCAACTGGTAAAGTAAGCAAAAGTGCTGTAGTACAAGGCACAAAAGATGCAAATAGCAAAAAAGATGATCTCAAAATCGTTAAAGAGGCAGTTGAATCGGTACATCTAGTAGGACAAGTATTACTGCAGCTAAACGCTAACAAAAAAGACGAAGCTGTAAAAACACTCGAAAAAGCTATTGGTAAAATCGAAGTTGTTCTAAGCAATCCAAAAGCCCCTGCACTTCTACCGGTTGACAGTAGAGTAATTGTGCAAAACTTTGTAGGAAGTGCAGAAGATGTAGAGACTGCTGTTATTACATCTAAAGCGCTGCTCTCAAGCCATAAAGTTCAAGAGGCAAGAAAGATTGTTTCAACACTTGTTGACGAAATTGACTTCTCAACAGTTAACCTGCCACTTGCAAGTTACCCTGTAGCGCTTAAAGAGGCAGCAAAATATCTGCACGACAACAAAGTTGATCAGGCAAAAGCAGTCTTAACTGATGCACTCAATACTTTTGTAAATATAACAACAGTTACACCGATTGGTATCTTAGAGGCGCAAGCTCTTGTAAAAGCTGCAAGCAAAATCGCAAAAACAGATAAAAAACTTGCACTGTCACACTTGGCACAGGCAAAAGCTTCTCTAAAAAAATCTGAAGCGCTAGGATACACAAGTAGCTCTGATACTACTTATAAAATGTTGAACGAAGCAATCAGCAAAGTAGAAAAAGAGGTTAAAGGTAAAAACAAAGCAGAAAAACTCTTCGAAGAGTTAAGTGCAAAACTCAAAGAGTTTAAAGAGAAAGCTCTTAAAACAATTAAAAAATAAGGACAAAAAATGGCAGTAGTAGGATTTACAAAACTTGAGGCACTCTTTAGAAAGGCTGCCTCACTCGATATCCACAAAGGGCATACAAAAGAGGTTACAGATATTGTAGAGAAAAAGCTACACGACCTTTTGCTCGCAGCTGAGAGAAATGCAAACATAAATGGTCGTGATGTTATCTGGGAGAGCGATCTACCAATAACAAAAGGGATGCAAGAGAGTATTATAGAGTTTAAAAAACTCGATGAAGAGCTCAATATTGATGATGTTTTACAATTCTTGTCAGCAATCCCGCCATTAAAGTACCCATTGGTGGCAGATTTAGAAAACAAAGTTCTAGAACTCACAGGTGCTCTACTTGTTGTAGTAGCAAGAGTAATGAAAGAGATAGACAGCGAAAGCCGCATCGTTAACCACGAATTAATTAAAAAGAGTTCTAAAATTTTAGACTTTACTCTATAAAAGCAAGAGGAGGATTAAATGTTAAACTATTCGATTTTTATCAACAACCAGGATGCCACAGAGAAGTTTGCCAAATATAGCAAAATTTATGGCATTCTTTTTCTGATTTTAGGATTATCGGGAATTATCTTCCCAAATATTATGGCACTCACATCTGCCCTCTTTATTGGATGGTTGCTGCTCTTAAGTGGTATTGCAACAGCTGTGCAGACATGGCAAATCAATAAAAAAGATTGGCTGGGATGGCTTAAAGCGCTAATGTTTATAGTGGTATCTGTACTTATTATCTTGAACCCGCTATCAGGCATTATAGCACTTGGAATACTCTTTACAGCCTATTTCTTTATAGATAGTGCTCTCAACCTCTCGTTAGCGTTTTCTCTAAAACCAAACAGTGGTTGGATTATGGCACTCTTAAATGCGATTTTGTCATTTGCAATAGGTGTCTACTTTTTTATAGCAATTACAGACCCAATTAAGACAATCTGGCTGGTAGGAATACTCGTAGGTATCAGCCTATTCTTCGATGGAATGATGCTATTAATGCTCGCAAAAGGTGCAAAAAAAGAGAGTTGATCTCTCTTTAACATCTTTTGATTGTAAAGTTATCTTATCTCCAACTTCTTTTATCTGTTGGATCCGTTTTATTTTTCTTTCTTTTTCTTCTTATCTTTGTTTTCAAAGTTTTCTATTGTACATAAAGCTCCACCCTTTACACTCTCTCCTGCTGTAATTGTAAAGGTACCTATATGCATTCCTGTACCTATTGGCTTTGAGCAACTTGTATGCAGAGCAATACCATTAATATAGATATTTGTATCTAACTTACCATCTTTCCCTAAACCATGAATAGTAAACTCTTCACCAGCACTAACGATTTTATCGTATAACATATCACCTTTTTCCCTAGGAGAGTGTCGGGTTCATCTGATTGAAGCGAAAAATTTACTCTTTTAGGCATATTTTTGGCTCGTTTGAGGAGAATAGCCCAGCTATTTAACGA
>JANTGQ010000172.1 GCA_024762845.1 Nitratifractor sp.
AGATTATCGCTAAAAACCCAGAAAATGTAGCCAAGTACAAAGCGGGTAACGATAGACTCTTTGGCTTCTTTGTAGGGCAAACCCTTAAAGCCACAGGCGGAAAAGCAAACCCTAAAGTTGTAAATGAGTTGCTCTTTCAATCTCTTAACTAACTCTGTTACCATTTTGTATCCAAGTTGTGATACAATACAAAATGGCAGAGAAAATTTATGTACTAGATAGCAATATAATACTTCATAACAACCAATATATAGAGCAGCTCTCAGATGGTGGGAGCAATATAGTTGTAATTCCTGAGACTGTTCTAATTGAGCTAGAGGAGTTTAAAAAGAGTAGCGGAGAGCTTGGCTACCAGGCTCGTGAATTTGCGCGAAAGCTGGCGCGTTGCAAGGTTGTCGAGAGTCTGCATAGGATGGAGTATTCTATAGTAAAGATGCAAAGCGATACCGGTGCAAAAATACACCTCTTCTCCAAAAAGAGCTACAGCAGCGATATCGACACTAGCCACCTCCAGGAATCAAATGATAAACGAATTATAGAGGTAGCAACGGCGGCGCAAAACTTCTACAAGGGGCATAAAGTTAAGTTTGTCTCTCTTGATATCTATGCAAGAATGTTTGGTTTAATGGCAAATGTGCGCGTTGAGACGCTAAACGAAGATAGAAATGAACTTCCAAAATTTCGTTTTATTAAACGCCTAGAGCTTGACTCTAGCTACTTTAATACACTTAACTCAAAAGCTGCAAGAGAGTTTGACCCAGAGTATCAAAAGGGGATATTTGGGTATGAGTTTCATTCCCCCGATGGCAACGAGTTAAAGGCTATTGTCCGACCAGACGGCACATTGAGTATTCTAAATGAGTACGAAGACTTTAAAGGCTTAGAGGTTCGACCCAAAAACATGCAGCAGATGTTTTTGGTAAAGAGCCTGCTCGAAGATGAGTACGATATCACTGTTGTCGACGCAAGAGCCGGCAGTGGAAAAACCCTTATGGCACTCATTGCCGCTATGCGCCTGATAGACAAAGGGGCGTACGAGAAGATTGTCTATGTGCGTAACTCTATCGAGAGTATCGACAGAGGCGCAGATGTAGGCTATTTAGCAGGCAATGAGGAGAAGTTTCGTGTTTATAATATGGCACTCTTTGACACTTTGGAGTTTATTGCAAAAAAGAAGCTGCGTAAAAAACATAACGCAATCTTGCCAGAAGCGGTCGAAGGGAAGGTGATGGACCTAACCAGACGCTACGGAATAGAGAAACTTTGGCCAGGCGAAGCAAGGGGGCGGACACTCAGCGATGCAGTTGTTATTATGGACGAGTGGCAAAACAGCTCCAAAAACACAACCCAACTTATCCTCTCCAGACTTGATAGCAGCTGCAAAGCAATTATTATAGGCTCTAACCGCCAAATAGATAATGTCTACTTAAATCGCTACAACAATGGGCTCTCTACCCTCTTAAAAGAGACCAGCAACCCCAATAACGAAATAGCAATTTTTGCAATGGAGCTAGAGCACTCAGTACGCGGCAAGTTTGCCCAGTTTGCAGATGACATATTTGGTAAAAGATACCGTTAAGTCGATATAACATAAGACTCTTAACTGGATTTGATATAATTGTCTAAAAAGGAATTTTATGTCTAAACTCTTATCTATAGTAACCATTTCTGCATTATCTATAATACTAACTGCCTGCGGTGGAGGTAGTTCTAGTAGCTCCATAGCTGATAAAAACTATATTGTTGTATTAAAAGAGGTTCCGACAGGCGTTTGTGAATCGCAACTCTATAGAGACACACTCGAAGGCTACGGACTAGAAGGGGTTGTAACTGAAGAGACAGACACAAGCTCAAACTGCGAAACCTACGGAAAAACCAATGACGGCGAAACATGCATAGAAGAGAGCTACGGAACTGGAGATGTAAACTGTATTATTGGCTTTGACAGCTACAATGGAGACGAAGAGATAAGCTATAGGGGAACTAACGAAGCGAAAACATTAGATCTACATACTCTTGATAAGAGCCTTTTAGAGTTATTTAAAGGAACAAAATAGGGGCTTGTACAGGTAGGTGAAGTTGCTAAAACTTACTACCTATTACTTGTTTTTCGACTTAGCTCTTCTAGAAGAATTAATGAAAAATAGATTCTTGTAAGACGTGGTGCATTTGAGATTTTAGGAAACAGATAGAGTTGAGGCTATTGCGTTAAAAAAATAGAACTGTTTAAGGAGCGTAGCTCTGAGTTTTCTATTTTTAGAAATAACATCAATACTATCACTAAAATCTCAACTCTGCACCGATTTTTTTGCTTCGTTTTTTATAAAAAAATGAAAGGTCAAGCACTTTAGGCTCATAAAGTGAAGTTAATAAAAGTAATGAGTTGTCGGCTCGTATTTTGGATTCTATTACATGATCTGGGACGATTGATTATGTGTGTGACTTCAGCGGAAACCTTTCGGGGTGTTCTATCATTTCCAAACTTAGATCTACATCTAAATTTTCCCAATACAAATGTCCTTGTCCAAAACTTTCAACTTTTATAATATCATTTACTGTTTTATCTTTAAACCATGGAAAATTTTCATAAGAGAGAAAAAATTCTCTGTTATCTGATAATATCCATAATCCATGACTTGATATATTAGTTACTTCCGTTTCCAAAATGTTCCTCCCATGCGTTGATAAATTCTTCATAATGCTCTTCAATTATTTTTTCAATTTCATTGAGTTCTCTTCTTGATAATTTATAATTTTTTGCTAACTCAATTTGAGGGTCAAGCCAAAATTTAGCTTCACCTTTTTGACATTGTATATGAATATGTTGTCTTAGCTCTTCTCTTGAAAAAAAGAAAAAGCGATAACCTTTAACTTTTAAAACTGTTGGCACTTATATCTCCTAGCTGTTTTTACTGTTTTATTTTAACATATTTTGCTAGCTTAATGCCTTTACTGATTTTTGCATGATAATTTTCTCTCGTCGTACAGCTCCAGTTGTTGAATGTATATTAGACTTCTTACAAAAGCTAGGTCTTTTTATCTACAGGTTCATTTTCATCACCTGGCACTTATTTTTTGAATAAAAGTTTATATTCATCACCAGACCCTATTTTTCTATTTTTAGGAAATAGGACTAATATTATCCCTAAAATCTCAACTCTGCACCGATTTTTTTGCTTCGTTTTTTCTCTTGTGAAGCGAAGCGGTGGCAAAGCCATTACTCTCTTTGAGAAAAAAAATGAAGGTTCAAGTAGTGAAAGTTAGCAAGAGTGTTTAATAAAAGTAGTGGGTTGTTTTCTTTGAAGTTATAATAAGCTTATATTTATCGGGGGGGTGTACAATATATGCAAACAAT
>JANTGQ010000173.1 GCA_024762845.1 Nitratifractor sp.
TGTGCATGATGTATATGTTAGTAGAGTAAATGTTAGTAGAAGTAGTGGTCTATATCTTTTCATTTTATTGCTCCTTATTCTCAATTATAGCAGTTTTTAGTGTTATAATTACTCAATATCGAGTTTAGTGGTGCAACAATTGTACAGTCCGGGTTATAATAGAGATAGAGGATGAATAGAGTGTTTAAAAGAAATTTTTGGCTTTGTGCTACATTAGTTACTACCGTAGTACTCGGTTGTATAGTGGCTAAAAATAAATTCCCGGCACTTATTGGGAGTGAAGGTAAAAATATTATAGCGTTGCAGTTTGCGTTTACGAAGGAGCGTGCAGCAAGTGTAGTTGCAAGTTGGAGCCACTTTAGCATCGAAGGCTTTATAGATGCAATGCTCTACGACTACTTTTTTGCACTGAGTTATGCACTCCTTTTGTATGCCCTATTGGTGCGGCTAGTTGAGAAGCTTCATCTTGGTAGGAGCAGATATAAAACAGTTCTTCTCTTGCCATTTGTCGCAGCACTTTTTGACTGGTTTGAGAACACTATTGAGATTCTTTACATAAAGAGTGCTAATAGTATCTCTGAGGGTCTCTTTTTTATGCACTCTCTTGCCGCAGGGTTGAAGTGGCTTATCTTGGGGTTCGTGTTTCTTTTTATTCTGCGGCAATGGTTTAAGAAACGGTTTTTTCAAAAATAGCCTCCGTATTCCATATTCAATACACAAACGTAAATTATAATACATCATAGTATAAATATATTTTATACTATAACTTTTCAAATATTGATGTAAATCACTCATTTTAGAATGACTGTTTTATAGAAGGGATAAATTATGAAAAAAACGGATGTAGCGGCATTAGTACTGGGAACCGCACTACTTGCATCTCCAATGGCATTTGCCGGTGAGAATGGTGCAAAGTGTGGTGCGGGAAAATGCGGAGGTGATAAGACAAAAAAAGAGACAAAAGCCAGCTGTGGAGCTGGAAAGTGTGGCGCCATGAAAGATAATAATGCAACAGCAGATGGCAATAAAAGCGTCGAAGGTGCAACTGCCGGTAAAAAAGCGGGTGCCAAGTGTGGTGCAGGAAAGTGCGGTGGCTCGAAGTAGTTTGAGTCTTTAAAAGTTTATAAGAAGAAGGATAGAAAATGACAAAGAGAAATATTGCAGCATTGGTACTTGGTTCGTCACTTATGGCGGCTCCTATGGTTATGACAGGGTGTGCAGCAAAGGGTGCCAACCCAAGTTGTCAGGCACCGACAAAAGATGCAAAGGCTAGTTGCGCTGGTATGAAAAAGGGTGCAAAAGGCAGTTGTGGTGCTATGAAAGGTAAAAAAGCAGGCGCAAAGTGTGGTGCAGGAAAGTGCGGTGGCTCGAAGTAGCCTGAGTGTTTGGATAAAAAAAGGATAACTCATGAGAGGGATAAGAGGATGCGGTGTAGGTTTACGAGCTGAGTTTTTAGAGGAGTTGGCTACTAGCAGTGTTACTCCAGATTGGCTCGAGATTACGCCGGAGAACTGGTTTGAGCCCTCTTATGAGTATCTTGAAAATTTCGAGAAACTAATGCAAAGCTACCCGGTGGTGGCGCATGGTGTTTCGCTCTCTATTGGTTCTATCGAAGCGCCTGACACGGCTTTTTTGGATCGGTTAAAAGAGTTTCTTGACAGATACAAAATAGAGCACTACTCTGAACATATTAGCTTTTCGGCTCTGGCAGGAAAACAGACCTATGAGCTGCTTCCACTGCCGATGACTAAGGCGATGGTAGAGCATTTGGCTTGTAAGATTGATGAGGTGCAAGATAGACTCGAGCGCCCACTTATTTTGGAGAACTCCAGTTACTACATAAGCCCCTACAGCGAGATGCGTGAGGTTGATTTTATCTGCGAAGTGCTAGAGCGTTCAGGTGCAAGGCTTTTGCTGGATGTGAATAATGTCTATGTTAACGCGGTAAATCACAGTTTTGATGCCAGAGAGTATATAGCGCAAATTCCACCGCAAAAGGTTGCATATATGCATATTGCCGGACACTTGGAGTATGAAGAGGAGAATCTGCTTCTCGATACCCATGGCGAAGCAGTGTGCGACGATGTTTGGGAGCTCTTGGCAGATACACTCAAAACCCACAGAGCGCCTGTTATGATTGAACGCGATAACAATGTTCCGCCTTGGAGCACACTTGTTAAAGAGTATCAAAAGCTTTGCGAAGTAGTTGGAAGTGCGTCATGAAACTAGAGACTGCAGTAATGCAGAGGTTTATGGATATTCTCGAAAATAGAGAGGAGCTTGTAAACCCGCTGCTTAATCGCCATCAAGTCTATAGAGATATGGTCTATCACCGCTTCTATGAGACTTTGACAAACATCTACCCAATCTTAACAGAGCAGTTAGGGGATGAGTTAGAAGAGTTGATTATAGAGTTTCAAAAATATGGTGCCAGGTCGTACCTTTTAAGCGATATGGCGTTTGAGTTTGGCGAGTTTTTAAAGAGCCATAAAGGGTCGGAGCTACCATATTTGGGAGATCTGCTATGGCTGGAGTATGGCGAATTGCTTCTTTTAAAAAAGGAGCATCCAAAAGAGTGTAGTACCTTTTCGTGGGAGTTTGAGTATATTCTCTCAGACTCTTTTTTGTTCAGAGAACTGCGCTACCCAGTCTACAGAGGTGATTTTGAGAGCGAGGGGAGCTACCCTCTAATGCTCTTTTATGATTACGAGCAAAAAGGAGTTTATTTCGAAGAGATTACCCCTTTTGCCTACAAATTGCTAGAGCTTCTACAGAATCATAGTGTTAAAGAGAGTATCGCAGCAGCTGCAGACTCTTTTAACGTAGATACAGAAGCTCTTCGAGATCCAGTTGCACAGCTTATGCAGAGCTGGTGTGATAAAGGAGTAATAAAGCAACTAAAGGAGTAGTTATGTGTGTATTAAAAGATAAGATTGAGGGTTTACTAGATAGAGGAAAAGATTTGTCGCTTCTTTTTGTGCGGCTAATTTTAGCATACGGTTTTTTTGAACCGGCAATGAGAAAATGGAGCGATATATCAGCAGTAGCGACATGGTTTGGCGAAACGCTTGGTATGCCGTTCCCATTGCTTAACGCCTACTTGGCAGCTACAACAGAGGCTTTGGGTGTGGTACTTTTAACTGTAGGTTTTGCAGTTCGTTTTATATCACTTCCACTTATGGTAGTAATGGTTGTTGCAATAAGCACAGTCCATTTGGCAAATGGGTTCTCTTCTGGTAATAACGGTTTTGAGATACCACTATACTACTTTATCATGCTCTTTGTTTTAGCAACACACGGTGGTGGTAAATATGGAGTAGATGGATTTTTTGCTAAGAAAAGTT
>JANTGQ010000174.1 GCA_024762845.1 Nitratifractor sp.
TAAGAAGTTCATACTTTTTGCTACTGCTTTTTAGTCTCTCTAAAAGCTCCGCACCGCTGGTGACATTATCGAGATAGATATCTGATTTCAGAAGAAAGCGATAGATAATATCTGCCAACTCTTCGTCATCTTCAACCATTAGTATGTGCATTCTCTCCCCTTTGGCAACAGCCGCTACTGCTGCGTTTTTTCGCTCTCTTCTCTGTCGAAAAAGTAGTCATAGAGTCTCTGTTTCTCTATTGTATTGTTTGCTTTTTTGTAGATATTCTCTTCTAACGCTTTGAGCGTATCTGAGATGACGCTGCTCTCATTTGCATATGGCAAGAGTATATCAAAAAGCTTCTTATCATCTTTTGCATTTTTAATCTGCTTAATTATACCATTTTCTTTGCTCTTTGTTTCTCTTTTTTGCAACCTTAAAAGAAAGTATGTTACGAGCGCACCTAGAATAAAACCAATTGCCAGGTAGATATACTTTGTCTTTTTATCCTCTACCTTTACAATACTCTTTTGCATATTTTGGCTCTCTATTTTTGGCTGCTCTTTGCTTTTTTCACTCTTTTCAAGAGTCTCCACCTTTGCTGGTGCAGTTGCTGTTTTAGGTGAGCCCTTAACCTCTATTGCTATCGGTTTTGTTGTAACCGTTTTTACCTTGTTCTCTTTTGCACTAAAGAAGCGTAGAGTAATTGCCGGTATTGTGTAGTTTCTGTCTCCAATTATTGCTACTTTCTCTATAAACTCTCCCTGGTATTTGCCATTTTTAAAAGAGCTGTGGATTACCGGTTTATCGGCATAGACGACTGCATTGTCGATGTTGAGGTCGAACTTTTGTACATCATCGATATTCCCGACACCCTCTGCTCTAATAGTCAAATTAACAGGTTTATTTGCATCAACTACGCGCTTATCGACATTTGCCAATATTGTAAAATCTCCATAGAGCTCTAAATTATCAGGCAGTGGTTGCACGGTAAGGTTAAGAGGATTAGAGTAAATCTTTTTCCACTCTAGCTGCGTTGTGACACTGTTAAAGAATGGGTCATTAAAGAAACCGCCTCCCATTCGGCTTTGCACTGCTCTTCCGATATTTCCCACTATCGGATCTATATGGAATCTTCCACTCTTTTGTGCAAAAATAAGATATCTGTACTCTGTAACAACATATTCCCCCTGCACATACTGCTTCTGTTTTCCTATCTTTTTTACCCAGAAGTTATCAATTTTTGGTTCACTTAGGGCTACTCGGTTTACTTTTGCATCGACTCTTTGTTTGTAGGTAATTTTTAGTTCTGTACTTTCGCCAACTTTTAACTCTTTTTTTCCAACTTTGAGCTCGAGTATATAGGGGTCTCCACTCTTACCGGCTTTTGGCTCAAGTAGCGAAATTTTCTTTGCCTGCGTAGTATAACTTTTTCCATCAATCATAACACTAAGAGCTGGAATAGTAACACTCTTTGTGGGACTAAACCTGTAAGTTTTTGCAATCGATTTGCTTGTTTTCCCGTTAATATTTGAGTACGAAGAGCTTGTCCCGCTTTGGTGTACGGGGAACCCCTCTATCTCCTCTATTTTTGGAAATGTAATATCATCTCCTGTTGCTCTTATTGTAAAAGAGGCACTGTCTCCTTTGTAGATTGCCGGTGTGTTTACCGTTAGGCTTACATTTGCACTAAAGAGTGCGGCTGTAAAAAGTATTAAAAGTATTAGTTTACCAAGGTGTTGTTTCATTTTTTCTTTCTCCTTTTTTGAGTGGTAGCATAAGTGTATTTATCTTTTTTTGGTTAAGCATCTTTTGCCATTTTCGCTCTTCCATATCTGATATTGGTACCTTTTTTACTCCCTTTTTCTGTTGTGCTTTTTTGAGCGCTTCTGCCTGTTTCTCTTTCTCTTTTTGCTTTTTATCTTGCTGCTTTTGAGCATTTTGCTGCTGTTTTTTTTGCTCTTGGCTGTTTTGTTTATTCTGTTGTTCTTTTTTCTTCTCTTGTTCTTTCTTTTGCTGGTTTTGGTTTTTGTTCTGCTGCTTATTCTGGTTCTGTTGGTTTTTTTGACTATTTTGTTTCTGTTTATCCTGGTTTTGTTTATTCTGTTTATTCTCTTTATTTTGTTTATTGTTTTTGTTCTGTTTTTGGTTCTTATTGTTCTGCTTTTTATTTCTCTTCTGTTGCTGCTGTTTCTTCTTTTGCTTTTTTAGTAGCTCCAGGTTAAACTTTGTCTCTTTGTCATCTTTAATCTTGAGTGCATCTTCGTATGCTTTTATAGCATCATCTATCTTGCCAAGTTGTGCGAGGGTATTGCCTATATTGTGCAGTTTTTGAAACTGCAGTTTTTGACTTTGGATAGATTTATAGCTCTCGAGTGCCTCTTTGTAGCGCTTCTGCTTATAGAGGCTGTTTGCCAAGTCATATTTTGCCTCGTCGCTTTGCACTCTGTTGTACTCATTTGCAGCCTCTTTGTAGTTACCACTTTCGTACGCTTTTTTTGCTTTATTAATATGGTAAAAGTCCAAGACCCCCGCATTGAGCGAGAGGCTAAAGAGGATAAATAGTATTAAATAGCTCTGTCTCATTTTGCTCTCCTAAAATTTGGTAGAGAGAAGAGGCTAAAAAAGAGAAGCCCCAATGCAATTGCGAGTGGAATTACAAAGAGCTCTCTTTTATCTCGTATCTTCTCTACGCTCTCGTTTTCAGCCTTAAAGTGGCTATGTATGGCATCTACAACTGCTTTTATATCATCTTTTTTAAGCGACTGCTCCATATAGGCACCACCTGTTTTGAGTGCCAACTCCTTGATATTTGGGTTTAGTTTTACAACAACTATATTGCCGTTTCTATCTTTCATCACCCCATTGCTATCTTTAATTACTCCACCTTTGTGGGTTCCTACTGCATAGATATATACGGTTATATTATGCGCCTTTGCATAGGCTATCTCTTGCGAGAAATCTTTTTTATCTCCACCGTCGGTAAAGAGAAGCAAGATTTTATTCTTTTGCTCTTTTAAGAGATCGTTTGCGCTCTGCAAGGCTGTTAAAACATCCGTTCCCTTTAACGTTACACTCCCCATCCGTAAATTGGAAGAGAGGAATTTCAGACTATGAAAATCCTCTGTAAGCGGAGATATAAGAAAGGTTTGCGAACTAAAGCCCATCAGTGCTACTTTTGTATTTTTTAGCAGTGGCAGCATATCGATAAACTTCTTCTTTGCAAATTCAAATCGTGACGGATAGACATCGTCAGCAAACATCGATTTGGATATATCAATACCCACAACCATATTGATAAAGTTCGATTTTATCTCTGTCTCTCCATTATTAATTATCGGTC
>JANTGQ010000175.1 GCA_024762845.1 Nitratifractor sp.
AGTCAGGTCCGCCTGTTCCTGCAAGACTTGGGTTACTTTTAGAGTATGGGCAACCACCCTGAGCCATAAAGCCAGGAATTACACGGTGAAACTTAAGACCATCATAAAAACCACTATTTGCCAAGTGCGCAAAGTTCGCAACTGTATTTGGTGCATCTTTTGAAAACAGCTTAACGATAATTTTCCCTTTACTTGTGTCGATAATTGCGAATTGTAGTTTATCAAGCTCTTCTTGTGACAAATTGTACTCTTTTAGATTTTTTCTTCCAAACATAGAGTATTCTCCTATTTTTAATTTTAACCCAGTTTTTGCACTAGAAATCACAGAATCTGCATCAGTCATTGCGCTATGGGCATTTACAAAAAATCATCGATTAACCTACAGGTTAACCTCAAATTGTTTGCAAACACCCATAACACAAGCACTTGACGCATCTTTTGCAATTCTAATGCAAAAACTGGGTTTAAACCTGAGTTCGACGGAATATCACAAGCACAATTTTACGAGGTTATTCATAGGCAACGGGATTTTTTTACAGAACTAGCCAAAGCTAATTCAAAAAAATATATCTAAGCATATGGGAAACCTCGTAATACCCGAAGGGAAGTCTAAAAACAGGCAATCTTTCCAAAATGAAATTTTTGAATTAGCTACAGCTAGTCCTACAAATTTAATTTTGAAAATCTTACCTGTTTTTAGACTTTTGTGGTTATGCTATTCCATCGAACTCAGGTTTTTGGCTATAATTATAACAAAAAAAACGGAGTATCGCGAATGAAACTATGTATAGCACTCGATTTGCCAACCAAAAAGCAAAATCTAGCACTCTTAGAGCAGATAAAAGAGCATAATAATCTATGGATAAAAGTTGGGTTTAGAAGCTATATTCGCGATGGGAAAGAGCTTATAGAGCAGATTAAATCTATTAATCCAAGCTTTAAGATATTTTTAGATTTGAAATTATACGATATTCCAAACACTATGGCAGATGCCAGCGAAGAGATCGCAACGCTTGGTGTGGATATGTTTAACGTACATGCCAGCAGTGGCAAAAGAGCTATGCAAAGTGTTATGGAGCGACTAAAGAGTTTAAAAAATCGCCCCTTGGTACTTGCAGTAACTGCCCTAACATCATTTAATAACGAAGAGTTTCAAGAAGTCTATAGTACTCCAATAGAGACCAAAGCAACACAGTTTGCAAAAGATGCTTATGAGAGTGGACTTGACGGTGTAGTCTGTAGTGCATTTGAGAGTTTGGGTATTAAAAACAGTACTAGCAAAAACTTTGTAACATTAACCCCGGGCATTCGACCATTTGGTGAAGATGCGGGGGATCAGCAGAGAGTTGCCACTATAGATGTAGCAAAACAAGAGTTGGTAGATTTTATTGTTGTTGGAAGACCTATTTATAAATCAAGTGAGCCGGCAAAAAAAGTAGCAACTATTTTAGAAGAGCTATCAACCCGAATTATGCATTAGAATTACAGAACTCTACACAAACCATTGCTCTGTAGGCACTTACGGAGAAACTATCGATGCACCTACGGGTGCACCTCATGACCGTAGGGAATCCACACTTGCACAGTTTTCCGCAAATACCTACAGCACAAGCATTTGGCAGATTTCAAGCAATTCTAATGAATAATCCGGAATCAAAATAGTAATATTTTGATAGTTTCTCTATTACTGCTACTTTGCTCCTTGCCCTAACTCTAATGCGTTATTCATACCCTCTATCATAAAGTAGGTACCGATTGCAAAGAGTACTAAAATAATTAATGGTGCATATTTTTGAAACATATATTCTCCTTATCCAAATTTAACGCCTAATAAAAACCCTGCTATTATAGCAACAATTTCCGAAACAGCAATTGAGTTTATATACTCTTTAAAGAACCCTGTTACATTCTGTATCACAAAACTAAAGAGTGAATGCAGAGTTGTAATTTGAGTATCTGAAAAACTGTAATTGTAGTAGAGAGCAAAAAGAGTACCCAAGAGTAAAACAATTGCCATGACTTTTACACTTTTTACAAAAAGATACCCTGCTGTAAAGCCTATGAGGAGAAATGAGATAGTGTGATTACTGCTGATTTCTGTTAAATATTTATTGTAAATATTTTCAACTGTATCCATTAATTCGCCTTAAATTTTATTTTATTATACCAAAACCAAACTATATATCATCAATATTTCTGTAGTATATATTAAAAAATATATACTATTTTAATCAAATAAAATGTACTAATTATGTTTATTTAAGTATTTTTATATCGATTTAATGGTATTATTATAAAAGTAACAAGAGCGTTTTATGAAGGATAAAATTTGAAACAAATCATATATATAATGGCACTACTTATATTTTTTATATCTAACATACATGGTATGAGCTTCTCTGCAAACAGTAATTATAGAGGAGTTAACTTAATCTATGGAAGTGGTACTATCCATAACGGAGATCTACATCGTTTAAAAAATATCTATCGCCAAGTCCCAAAACAGAGGCAGACAATACTTGTCTTAAACAGTAATGGTGGTGAACTACATGAGGGGATAGCTCTAGGTAAGTTTATTAAACAAAATCGTATAGGCACTGCTGTAAGAAAATATTCTACTTGTGCTAGTAGCTGTGCCTTAGCTTTTCTCGGTGGTCGTTCAAAAAGTGGCTCTAAGCTATTAATTCTTCCACGCGGCTCTAAACTAGGTTTTCATAAATTTCACTACAGAAACCGTAGTTATGTAAATCCGGCACAAGTTCAAAGTGATATGGGTGCTCTAATGAAGTATACGAACTACGTACATGCACCTCGCTCTTTAGTAACAAAAATGCTAAACACGGATCCTAAACACCTCTACTGGATATCAAATAATGACAGAAATCGCTATAGTATTAGAGTTGGCTATAATCGAATTAGTTTTAAAAATCACTCAATAAAGAGAGTAGCCCAAAGAACTGTTAAGAGTTACATTAGATCTACACCTCCAAGTAGTACGTCAAAATACCTTCTTAATCAAAAAACTTATATTAGATACTACTTAAGCAAAGTCAACACTCTTATAAGTGCCAATAGAGGAGCATATTTTAGAGATAATGTTGCACTCAATGATATTTACAATAAAAATTGGCTAGAGACAAACCTAAACTATGCCTATGTAAAAAGCATTAAGCTGAGTAAAACAAATAGAGTTGAAGCAAAGGTTATTTACTCTCTTAAAAATGGTAAGCGTATCTGTTCTAATAACAGTTATAACCTAATTCAAAATAATAACGGATGGTCAATAAACAGTAAGTCCCATAAAGGGTGTAACCATAGCTCAC
>JANTGQ010000176.1 GCA_024762845.1 Nitratifractor sp.
TGAATATTCATAACTCTACTGCTGCCTAACTCATGTTTTATATTTCTAATTGTCTCAAGAAATGGTAAACCTTCGATATCTCCAACAGTACCACCAAGCTCTACTATTAGAATATCTTTACTCTCACCCGCTTTGTAGATTCTCTCTTTAATCTCATTTACAATATGTGGGATTACCTGAATTGTCTTTCCAAGGTACTCTCCGCGGCGCTCTTTTTCTATTACACTTAGGTAAATTTGTCCCGTTGTAAAGTTATTTGCTTTAGTGAGTGATGTATCTAAAAATCTCTCGTAGTGCCCTAAATCGAGGTCTGTCTCTGCACCATCTTTTGTAACAAATACCTCTCCATGCTCTAGTGGACTCATGGTCCCTGGGTCAATGTTAATATAGGGGTCAAGCTTAAGACTACCTACACTCAAACCAGAAGCTTTTAGAAGTGTTCCTATACTTGCAGCACTTATACCTTTGCCTAAAGAGCTTAGTACACCACCAGTAACAAATAAGAATTTTGTATTTTTCATAGCTTTATCCTCTATAAAATTTTTGAAATTAATAATTGCTCTAAACCCAGATTATACAATAGAGTCCGGGTAAAAAGAGCCCCGCAGTTTTTGTTTTGAAAGCAAACTGTAATTATAGTAGAATTGGCATAATGACAGTTAAAAAGTTTTCACTTTTTACTAAAAAAGGCATTGTTGGTTCATTTACTTTTAACTCAAAGTCATTTGTGTCAACTTGCGAAATAAAATCAAAAAGATATTTGCTGTTTATTGCAATTGAGAGAGGCTCTTCGATGTGAATAGATGTTTCTATTGTAGTCTTTGCCTCTTGAGTATCGCTATTTAAAGATTGAAGCGTAATTAAATTTTGCTCTAAAGTTAGCATTATTTCTGAAGATATAATATTAATTACCTTCATAGCATCGATAAGCTCTTTTTTAGGGATAGTAAATATATGTTTAAAACTTTGCGGAATAATACGGCTGTATTCTGGGAATTTACCATTTATTAACCGGCTAAAGAGAAAGAATTGATCATTTTTGATAATAATATGGTTTTCATCATAAAAAACAGATATCTGGTCTAAAAAGAGTTTTTGAATCTCTATAATAGCTTTTTTGGGAATAATTAAATCTAACTCCTCTTCGGACTCCTTTTCAAGCTCTACAACTGCAAGTCTTCGTGTATCTGTTCCAACAAAAGATGTTTTACTCTTTTTAATATCTATCAAGGCACCATTTAGTTCAAACTTTGGATTGTTTACATCAATTGCAGGAATAATTTTCTTAAGACTTTTTATAAGTTCAAATGAGTCTAAAGAGATTTCTGCTTTATTTTCTACTGATGGAAAAGATGGATACTCTTGGTAGTTAAATGTTGGAAGTTTAAATTTTGTACTTTTTTGTTTAATAAATAGGTTGTCACCATCTAGTTCAAACTCAATTATATCATTTTGTAGAGAGCGTACAATATCGAGAAGTTTTTTACCATTAGCAGTAAAGGTTCCGGTTTCAACAATGGTAAATTGATCACTATGGGTTTGGAGACCAATTTCATTATCTGTAGAGCGTACTATAACTTCCCTCTCTGTTGCACTTATATAGATATGCGATGTAATATTTGTTGGATCTTTTCTCTCTAGAAAGGGAAGGGTGTTAATAAGTATCGATTCAATTATATCTTTGCGCGTTGTAATAATCATTGTATTGCTTCACTCCAAAATTTATTTGATGTTGATTTTACTTTCTAATTTAAAAGTCCTGTTTGAATGTTGAAAAAATTCTCTTTATAATAATTAATAGCTAGCAGTAGTAGTATCTCTGCGTGATTTAGTGAAAAGAGCAGCAGATACCCATCTGAGAGCTTTTAGAGAGGATAGTAATTTTTTGAACTATTCAAAACTATTCACATCTTTTTAGGTATTACAGTATTATACCCTCTTTTTTTTTATTTAGCTTTTAATTGTCTGGATACTATTTGATATCTCATCTATTAAAACTCTTAAATTTTCGTCGCTCTCTATTATCTCTTCTATCTTTTTCATGGCATGGCTGATAGCGGAGTGGTCTTTCATTCCAAAATATTTGGCAATTTGCGGCATAGAGTTTGGAGTGAGGTTTCTAGAGAGATAGATAGAGATACGTCGCGCTTCTACTATTTTTTTAGCACGTTTTTTGGAGCAGACATCACTAGGTTTTAGGTTGAACTCTTTTGCAACATTTTCGACAATTGTCTCTATCGAAATGCTCTGTTTTTTCTCTTGCAGATAGTCTGAAATAGTATTTTTAGCAAATTCGAGTGTGATTGGTTGGCGAAGCAGAGAGCTCATTGCGTTTAGTTTAATAATTGTTCCCTCTATCTCTCGGATGTTACTTCCAAGATTTGCAGCTAGATAGGAGACTATCTCTTCGCTAAGGCGCACCCCATTTACTGCACTCTTCTTTTGGATAATTGCCATTTTTGTTTCGAGTTCGGGTGGGTTTATAGATACAAGCATTCCCCACTCGAAGCGGCTCTTGAGTCTATCTACAAGACCTGCAATTTTTTTAGGTGGTCTATCTGAAGTGATGATTATCTGTTTGTTGAGAGAGTGGAGCTCATTAAAGGTGTGAAAAAACTCATCCTGTGTCTGCTCTTTACGCGAGATAAACTGGATATCATCAATTAAAAGAATATCACATTTGCGGTAGTAGTCACGAAAACGCTCCATTGTTTTAGAGCGAAGGTGGGCGGTAAAACGGTTCATAAACTGCTCAAAGGTTGTGTAGATAATTTTTTTCTCTTCGAGATAGAGTTTGTTTCCAATTGCCTGCATCAGGTGTGTTTTACCAAGCCCTACTCCCCCGTAGATAAAGAGTGGATTGTACTGCTCACCGGGGTTTTGCGCAACAGCTAAAGAGACATTATATGCAAGTGTATTGGACTCTCCCATAACAAAGCTGTTAAATGTAAAAGAGGGGTTAAGCTGTGTAGAACTACTTTTTGACCCTTTTTGAGGAGTCTCTCTTCTTTGAGTTGTTGTGCTACTTTTATGAGTCTCTATAATAACTTGCGGTGCTATTCCACTCTCTATTTCGAATAGGTGGGCTATTTTTTTTGCGTAGTGTGTTTTTATCCACTTTGCAGCGAGTATATTATTGATTGTAAATATTGCTATATCGCCTCTTGATGACTTTTCGTCATAGCGAAGATTTTTAATATAACGCTTATACTCATTTTGATTAATCTCTTTTTTTAACTTCTCTAAAACCAGGTGTCCTATGCTCATTTCGCCTCTTATGTGAAAAACTTTTAAATATT
>JANTGQ010000177.1 GCA_024762845.1 Nitratifractor sp.
ACTCTGTTACTATGATAATCACTTTTGTGTTGGTTGGGAAGTATCTGGAGATTTTAAGTAAAAAAAGAGCAGTGGATACGCTCGATACCATTATTGGTACAACCCCGACAGAGGCGATGGTGGTAGATAAAGAGGGTAAAAGTTTAAAAGCTGTAGAGGTTATTGAACCCGGCGAGCGAATAGAGCTTAAACCCGGAGATAAAGTGGTTATAGATGGTGTTGTAAGCAAAGGCAGTGCCATGGTCGACTTAAGTGCCCTCACAGGAGAGAGTGAACCAGTATTAAAAAACGTTGGCGATGAGATTTTAAGTGGTTCCATTGTAATAGATAGTGTAATAGAGTATAAAACTACCAAAAGAGCAAAAGACTCTATGCTGCACAATATAATAGAGCTACTAAATGATGCAGTAACTAAAAAGCCGCATATCGAGCAACTTGCTAACAAAGTCTCGGGGTACTTTAGCGTTACGATTCTCTCGATTGCAGTTGTAACTTTTTTAGGGTGGTATTTTGTTGCAAATATCGGCTTTGAACACTCTTTGATTATTGCAATATCTGTTATTGTTATTGCCTGTCCGTGTGCGCTGGGTCTGGCAACTCCAATGGCAACACTTGTTGGTATATCACGCGCGGCAAAAGAGGGGATTCTCTTTAAAGAGGCAAGCAAACTTGAGACGATGGCAAAAAGCACAATTGTTGCGCTTGATAAAACAGGTACAATTACTGTTGGTAAGCCAACTGTTGTCAATTTTAAAAAATATGAAGAGTTTGATATAAATCTACTTTACTCATTGGTCAAAAGCTCCAAACACCCTATTAGCAAAGGGATAGTGAAGTTTTTAGAAGAGCACAATAGCGATTTACGAGAGCTAGCTTTTGAGTCGATAAAAGAGCTGCAGGCGAAAGGGCTTGTGGCAGAGTATGATGGTAAAGAGCTTTTGGGTGGAAACTTGGAGCTTTTAAAGAGTAAGGGAGTAGAGTTTTCTTATGAGAGCGATAACTCTTTATATATATTTGCAATTGACGGAAAAGTTGTAGCACTCTTTGAGTTACGAGACAGCTTAAAAGAGGATGCCAAAGAGTTTATAGAGAATCTCCATAAACTTGGTTTAAAAACAGTAATGCTAACGGGCGATAGAGAAGAGGTTGCACTAAAAATTGCCAAAGAGGCGGGAATAGAAGAGGTTAAAGCCAATCTCTTACCACAAGATAAGGCAGAAGTGGTAGAGCAACTGCATAAAGATGGCGAGGTTGTTGTAATGGTTGGTGATGGTATTAACGATGCTGTTGCCCTTGCAAAGAGTGATATAGCAGTTGCAATGGGCAGTGGTGCCGATGTTGCACTTGATGTAAGCGATATTGTACTCCTAAGCAGCAGTTTAAAGAGTCTTTATAAATCTTTTCTATTGGCAAAAAGGGTTTATAAGACAATTAAGCAGAATTTAGGTTTAAGTTTACTATATAATATAGTTGTGATTCCGCTGGCAGTTGCAGGGTTTGTGAATCCGCTATTTGCCGCACTCTCGATGAGTTTAAGCTCTTTGATAGTTGTTGGAAACTCATTTAGAATTTATGGAGAGAAGTTATGAGTGATAATGTAATGATACTAATGCTTGGAATCTCTACTTTTTTAGGTGCACTTGGTCTTTGGGCACTGCTGTGGGGTATAAAGACCGGACAGTTTGATGACCAGTCTAAGTTTTTAGACGGTGCACAGTTTGACGGAGAAGAGGAGCTGCAAGATGCAGTGATGATGGAGAAAAAGAAAAAAGAGGCATTAGCGCGTAAAAAAGAGAAACAAAAGCACTATATGCCAGAGGATTAGGGATTAAATGGATCTATTTGATTTTGATTTTACCAACAGTGCAAGCGGAGAGAAACCCAAAGTTATTTTTTTCGATACAGAGACAACAGGCTCAAGAGATGATGACCAAATTATAGAGATTGGAGCAATTGTCGAAGATTTTGATGGAGCTTATGAGTTATATGATGAGCTCTGTTCTACAACAGATAACAAGTTAATTGACCTTGAAGCGATGGTGGTACACGGTGTTAGAAATGAAGACTTAGAAGGTAAAGAGCCTTTTAATAAGTGTGATTTTTATAGTCGTATTAATGAGCTTAATACTCCAATAAACTATTTGGTAGCACACAATTTACCGTTTGATTTGGGCAAGCTTCGCTACTACGGTTTTAAAGAGAAGATGCAAGCGATAGATACCTTGCAGTGTGCAAAACATCTTTATGAGATAAATGAGACTATTGGCGACTTGGAGTATGCGTTACCTAACTATAAGCTGCAAACATTCCGCTATGCACTCTTTAATAAAGAAGAGGAGCAGCAAGAGGCTGCAAAGTATGGCATAGATATACGAGCGCATAATGCAATTAGTGATGTTGTGATTTTACGGATGTTCTTTAATAAGCTTGTCAGCAGAGTAGAGCAAAAATATCCAGAGTTCGATTATAGTCAAGTATTGCAGGAGTTGGTTAGACTGAGCAAAGAGCCTGTTATGGTAAAGAGCTTTAATTTCGGAAAGTATAAAGGCAGACTGATTAAAGGTGTACTTGAGACCGATAGAGGCTATTTAGAGTGGCTCTATAGAGATATGGGTAAAAAGAAGCATGCAGGTGAGAGTGTAGATGAAAACCTCTACCAGACATTAAAAGTTTTATTGGAGCAGAAGTGATAGCAATAGTTAATTATAATATGGGTAATTTAGGCTCTGTTAAAAATGCCTTTGATAAAGTTGGTGCAAAGTCAGAGATTGTAAGTGATGCAGAGAGACTAAAAGATTTTGACAAAGTTATCTTACCAGGTGTAGGTGCTTTTGGTGATGCAATGGAGCACTTAGAGCAAAGCGGTTTAAAAGAGGCAATTTTAGATTTTGCAAAGAGTGGTAAGTATCTTATGGGTACATGCCTTGGTATGCAACTTCTTTTTGAGAGCAGCGAAGAGTTTGGTTCGCATAAAGGCTTAGCGTTAGTACCGGGTAAAGTAGTGGCGTTTGATAAGAGTAAATTTGATAGCAATCTAAAGGTACCGCATATGGGTTGGAATGAAACATTTGTTAAAAGCGACCCAATTTTTGATACTTTGCCTAAAGAGTTTTACCTCTACTTTGTCCACTCTTACCACGCAGTTTGCGACGAAGAGTACACACTTGGTAAAAGCTATTATGGCTATGAGTTTGTAAGTGCTGTAAAAAAAAATAATATCTACGGTTTTCAACC
>JANTGQ010000178.1 GCA_024762845.1 Nitratifractor sp.
TGAATTGAAGCGAGCTTCTTAGGAGAGGCAGCATCACTAATATCGACAAGCGTTACTTGGTTATCGTTTCCACCAAAAGCCAGCGTTTTATCATCTAAGCGAGCAATGGAGTGAACCCAATTGTTAGAGGAAATTGAAGCGAGCTCCTTAGGAGAGGCAGCATCACTAATATCGATAAGTGTTACTTGGATATCGCCTCCACCAAAAGCCAGCGTATTGTCATCTATGCGAGCAATGGAGAAAACCGAATCGCTAGAGGGAATTGAAGCGAGCTTCTTAGGAGAGGCAGCATCACTAATATCGATAAGCGTTACTTGGTTATCTAATCCACCAAAAGCCAGCGTTTTGTCATTTATGCAAGCAATGCAGCGAACCGAATCGCTAAAGGGAATTGAAGCGAGCTTCTTATTCGTTTTAATATCTACAATAAAAATGTTATAGCCAGATGCTATAGCCAGCAAAAAGTTGTTTAACTTCTCTATATCTGTTATGCCATTTGAGAAGCTTAAGTTTTTTAGGGGTTCATACTCGTTTATATTGTTTATTTTTTTATATCCGGTATCGCAGTAGTTTAACTCTTTTGCTGTCTCTATAAAGCCTCTAAGATTTGTAAAGCTTGGGTTTAACTCTTCCCAGCTATTTTGTAAAGGTTTGGCTAACGCTTGTAGGTTAATGATCTCTTTTTGGTAGGGTGGGTTTACCCTGTTTGCTATAATATCTAAAGTTTTAAAAAGCTTATCTTTTTGCATCTGTATTCTCTTTTGCTAACGCTTCTATTAAATTTGTACTCTTGACAAGGTCGATTAAATCATCTTTACTTAAATGTTTGGCTACTATTGCTAACCAATCTGGGGTTGTCATGTACTCTTTTGCTTTTGCTGTAAAATCTTCATAATTTTTTATATCTAAATAGGTTTCTTTTAAATTGGCATCTTCGCTAAATGCTTTCTGCCAAGAGATTGGGTCGTTACTAAAGAGATAGCTTTCAAACTCCTCTTTATTAGCAGGTAGGGATTTTGTTATATTTTCTTCTTTTATACCTGCTGCAGACTCTTTTTTACTCTCTTTTAGCTGAATATAGCTTTGTAGCATCTCTCTATTAAAAGGTTCTTTAAAGATATTGTCTAAATTAAATGCGACTCTTGCACTGTTTACCTCTCTTAAAATAGTATTGATTTTTTTGGTTAACTCTTGCTCTTTTTGGTTTTTAATATTCTGCTCTATCCAGCCACTAATTTTATTGGTTTCGCTAAGAGAGTTTATGTTCTCATCGTTCCACCATTGGTGCAATCTTTCAAACTCTAAAAGGCTATTTTTTAAAAACCGATAAAGCTTAGGAGCAAAAAGCTCTAACATCGCTATTTTTGCTATAAGCTCCTTATTGGCTTGACTATCGAATTTTTTGATTATTTTTAGTTTGGTTTTATACAGACTTAACACCCTTATAAGCTTACGCGGATAGGGTGGTGTAGTATCTACAAAGAGTTTTAAAAGCTTTTCGTCTCTTTGCTCTTGTGTGTTGTTCTCTTTTGCTACTGGGGTATAGAAGAGCTCTTTATATCTACTAAGTATAAAGCTCTCTATATCAATCGTATCATTAGGTGGTATTCTAAATGGGAGCTGTACTATCTTTTCTAAATACTCGCTTCCGGTTATGGGAGCTTCTGCAGAGTTGTGCTCTGAATGTTTAGTAGCTGTTTTATCCTCTTCTTGGTTTATATATATTACTTGATTATTTTGTAGTCTGTACTCTCTATAGTGGTGCTCTACGCCACGCTCTACTACGTCGTCATCTATGGCTAAAACAAAGCTGCAACCGGGCACATCTAAAAAGAGTTTAATAGACTCTAACATCTTAAGGGTATTCTCTGGTAAGCATCTGTCTAAGTCGTCTACTAGAAAGAGAAATTTTACATTGTTTAAAAAACTTAAACGCTCTATCCATTGGGGAATATGCAGATAGATACTCTCTATGCGGTTATTTGTAAGTAAATCATCGAGCATATTGTCGAAGTTTATATTTTTTGCTACCTCTTGCGGATTAAAAAAAGAGGCAAGCTTTTTTAGTTGTGTTAAGTCGCCACCTAGAAGCTTTTTTATATCTGGTTGCTCTTTAGGTGCTTGTAAACCTTGTTTTAATGCATGTAGTATCGTAACAGCCTGAGCATATATTTTGTTAAATGCCGGTATATCTTTGTATTCACCCAGAGTGCTTACAAGTGTTTGAAAGAGTGGAATAATAATATGTTTATCTTTTTCAAAGCGCCACGCATTAAAAAAGACCGGCACAATAATATGGTTAAGCTCTTGTATTTTTAGCTCTTCTTTGGTTTTTCGCCAGAGTATTCTATTTTGTTCTTGCTGCTTCTCTATGTGGTACTTAATACCCTTTAATCGGTGCGTTTTTCCACTACCCCACTCTCCAAAGAGACCAATGGTAAGAGGTTCTATAGTTCTATACCCATTTTCGTTATCGCAGTAGTAGCCTAACTCTTTTTGATCATCGAGATATCTTTGCTCTGCTTCACGTGCAACATTATCGTAACTCTCTTGATTTTTTGCAACTGCATCAATTTCGGAGTTTGCTTCATTAATTGCTTGGTAATAGTGTTCTCTTAATTCTTTTAACTCATTACACTCCTGTACGATACTCTCTATCTCATCAAAGTGCTCAACAATAGTATTAGCTAACTCTATTTCGTAGCTCTGCTCAAAAGTGATGGGGTATCCTTATTTGTAAGAGTATTTTTGAATTGGATTAATTTTATCATAGTTCGTTTAATAGTGAGCTTCTAAGGGTTTCTGAATGAAATCAAAGGGGTCTGGTAACAATGACAACTTAATAACCACTCAATCTCAAATAACTTATTGGCACTTGCGGCGAGACTCTGTCTTTGAGCAAATTACTATAAGTGGTGGATAAAATCCACCCTACGAAAACACCATGAATTTATAATATAGGTTTTTGCTTGGCGCGGATAGAGAGAAAATGTAGAAATAATATGGTATATGAATTTAATCTATAGATGTATGAATAGTGTATTTGTATTGGTGGAGGTGAGGGGAATTGAACCCCTGTCCTGAAATAGCTAGGACTATGACTCTACATGCTTAGTCGGTGTTGTTTGGTCTCGTCG